>NZ_JAUBOS010000131.1:0-4131 GCF_036700365.1 Microcoleus sp. w2-18bC1 | reverse complement strand
AATCACTGTTACATAAACTTTTAAATGAAGGAGAATTAATTATGAAATGGAACCGAAAGATCAAAAACAAAGGTAACTTAGTTAATGCAGTTTAGATGTCGAACAGCTTAATTAGGGCTTGCTGAATATATCGATCGCACTTGACGTAGCCTGGGTTAAGAAATCGTGCAATCGAGAGTAAAGTGCAAGATAAACAGGTAGAATAGGTCAAAAGCCGTGCATCACCGCCTGCGATCGTGTACAAAAAAGCTGAGCTTGCCCCAAGTCCCCCATCGGACTTTGAACTGCCTTTCGGAGGGAATTTATCACCAGATAACCGTTGGGTAAAAATGGCCCAAATAATCCCGTGGTCTGAATTTGAATCAGAATATGCGGCCAACTTCCCCGCAGCAAAGGGTGCACCCGCCAAATCGTTTAGGATGGCATTGGGGGCATTAATTATTAAAGAAAAATTAGGAATTAGCGATCGGGAAACAGTAGAACAGATCCGGGAAAACCCCTATCTGCAATACTTTATCGGTCTATCAAGCTACAGCAATGAACTCGCATTTGACCCATCACTATTAGTACATTTTCGGCAACGAATCAGTCCCAACCTAATTAATAAAGTGAACGAACGCATGGTTGAAAAAATGCGAGAAATCACGCCAATCAAACCCGAAAAAAAAAAGGATTCGGACGCAAAAAATGAGTCACCCAATCGCGGTAAACTAATCATAGATGCAACCTGTGCCCCAGCCGATATTAGTTATCCGACCGACTTAGGACTATTAAATAAAGCCAGAGTTTATACAGAAAAAATCATAGACATCCTGTATAAACAAATCAAGGAAAAAACCCATAAAAAACCAAGAACCTACCGTAATTTAGCGAGAAAAGACTACTTAGCAGTAGCGAAATAAAGACGACCCACACGCAACAAAAGAAGACAGGCAATTAAAAAACAACTTCAGTACATCACAAGAAATCTAGCTCATATTGAACAGCTAATCGATTTAGGTGCGAGCCTAGAAGGTCTGAATAAAAAGCAATATAAAACCTTGCTAGTTCTCACAGAACTCGTTCGCCAACAACAGTGGTTATTTGACAACAACAAACAGAGTATTGAGAATAGAATAGTAAGTTTAAGTCAACCCCATATTCGTCCCATAGTCAGAGGGAAAGCAGGGAAAAGCGTAGAGGTTGGAGCCAAACTATCGGCCAGTTGTTTTTAAGGATATGTGTTTTCAGACCGGATGAGCTGGGATAATTTTAACGAATCAGGGGACTTAAAAGCACAAGTAGAAGCTTATTATAGATTCACAGGGTATTATCCAGAGTCCGTTCATGCAGATCGCATTTATCGTACAAGAGAAAACCGAGCATGGTGCAAAGAAAAAGGCATTAGGCTCAGTGGGCGGCCATTAGGAAGACCAAGAGCAAATGTGAGTAAATCAAAAAAGAGGCAAGCGTTGGAAGATGAGAGGATTAGAAATGCAATTGAGGGCAAGTTCGGGCAAGGCAAACGAAGATTCGGTCTGAATCGAGTGATGGCAAAACTTGATAATACATCTGGTACAGTTATTGCAATTACTTTTTTGGTAATGAACCTTGCTACCTGGTGGCGCCGGGTTTTTTTTGTGTTTTTATGTCTATTTGCCAAAAGAACACCTGTTTTTAGGCCGAAGATAATCTACAGTTATTATTGGGGGGGATTCGATACCGAAAAAACTTATATTTAACTGAGCTTTCAGATATTGTGAGCTCCTGTTCTTAGTTTGCGATCGATTATTCAGCAAGTCCTAATTATCAAAAAGCTTGCAGTTTGGCATATTTAATGTTATACATTTTGGGCAAAGCTGATGTTGTTGCGGATTGCTGTGAAGATAGTGCGATCGGCTACAAACAGCCCGGTACTCTTTCAGTTCACGTCTCAGCTTTAGAAGAACTAGACCCTTTCCTGCGGCTCTAGGAAGGCTGCCCCAAACGCACCATTGGCAGACTTGACGGCGCTATAATTATCAAATTTCACGCTCGCCAACCTCAAATTTCCTATTTATTTTATCCCGATTTTGACAGTAACCTGCATCCAGCCATTCACACTTCTATGCACATAGATTTGCGTGACCTTTCTGTGAGCTATCAAGACAATTTTGATATGTATAATCTTCTAATTCTAGTTAAAAAATAAGCTTTTGTTACTGCTAGCTATCCCATTACGAAAAGTTGGTGAAACTCACTCGCCAAGAAGAAAAGTTAGGGATTCTCGATCGTGGCGTAGTTAAAAAGCATCGGGAATGGGTGAAGTGTTTGAAGGAAAACTGCGTTAAAATTAAAGGTCATCGCTTGTTTTGGCGATCGAATGCTGATTCAGAAAAATTGAAAATGCTGCAAAAAGCTGCCTCGGAACGTCACCAGAAAAAGATTGAGTTGAATCCAGGAAAGAGTGAACAAACCGCAGAGGACGCAGAGGAGGGAATAGAAGATGGACAAAAGGTTCAGATTGAAGCAGTTGAGCGTGGTTAGAATTGCTATAATCACCTGAGTGATCGTTAGAGTCGATAAAAAGTAGCAGGGAAACAGAGTCAGCACCCCGCTTTAATTTTTAGGCGGTTAAAACCGTTATCTCGCTTTCCTCTCAGTTCTCGCATAGACTGAGTTTCCAGCTTCGGAGGTTTGATCATGAAAATAATTTGGGAAAGAATTGATAATTGGCTGGCAGCCAATGCACCTCAAGTACTGAAAAGTCTCATACCGGGCGCGACTGATGAGGATATTTATAGGGCAGAAGCATTCTTTGGTGTAGAGTTTCCCGAAGATTTCAAGCTGTCTTACCGCGTGGATAGCGGTCAGGATGAAGAATCTTATTCCCTGTTCCCCCACTTGGAGTTTCTCTCTGTCCAAAGCGCGATCGAAATATAGCATTTCTTACAAAGGTGAGGTACAATAACAACAGTGAGTAAACCAATTCAAATATTTGCTGATGTAGCTTCACTAAATGCAAACTCTATGACTTTTGCGAACTATTTATAATTACGTGTCTTGATAAAACGGAGAATAGTTTTAAGTTTTGAGCATAAATTTTCAATTGGTAAAAAATCTGGCGAATATGGCGACAAATATATTAATTTTGCACCTTTCTTTTTGATGGCTTTTTCTATTGTTTCTCCGGTATTAATAGTACAATTATCCATCAATACACAAGCACCTTTCCATAATTTTGGTACTAACTTTTGGATGATAAAAGCCTCGAATGTAATGGCATCGATTGTACCTATTAAATTGACTGATGTTAAGACTTTATTGACCGATATAGCTCCAATTATTGAGACATTTCTTCCGCATTTATTCGGTTTTGGCTACGAGAGCTCTTGCACCTTTTAGAGACCTAGCATATAACCTAACCATTGCCAATTTTACTCCATATTCATCAATGAATATTAAGTATTTGAAACAAACTTCTCGGACTTTTTGCCAGAACTCATATCGCATGCTTTGAACTCTGTCAGTGCCTTTCGCGATCGGAAAGAGAGTTTTTTTAAAGTCATGTTTAAGAGTTTTGCCATTCTTCCCATCGTTAGCTACGCTGATGGTAAAACCAATTTTCGGGTACAGTAAATAACGGAGTTCTTCGAGAGTTGCATCATCCGAAGCTTCAATCAATTCGGCTAAAATCAGTAGTTGTTCTGCATTGAGTTTCAATTTGACTCTGCATCGCTCAGTTCGAGGAGCAATATGCAAGGGTCTCCCGAGACTGTTTAACTAATTTCTGGACGAAACTCCGAGGCTCCACAAAAACTGTTAGCTATTGCTCTTTGTGACAGCGGTTCCTTATGCTACATATCCATAATTTTTTGTCGGAAATCAAGAGAAGAAATTTTCATTTTTACTAATGTGTGATACTTACTAAAATTCTTGATATTTGTCATTCGAGTGACTGCTGTGGGTCGAGCGACTGTTCGATCGCGCTCCATTTAATTAGAGCTGCAGAACATTTTGGGGTTCTATATTTTTCACTCCGTTCAAGTCAGTTATATCATACCTCATCTTTCTGATAAATGCTATAGTATGGCATTAGACCTCTTGCGAAAGTGCGCTCGTTCTAGGTAAAATAAAAGAAAAAATTAGCTCCCATAATATGAAGTACGAACA
>NZ_JAUBOS010000130.1:0-4145 GCF_036700365.1 Microcoleus sp. w2-18bC1 | reverse complement strand
TTAATTATGAAATGGAACCGAAAGATCAAAAACAAAGGTAACGCGAGTTAATGCAGTTTAGATGTCGAACAGCTTACGATATTTTGTATCTATTGCGTACCCATCAACAATCAGATCGCACGGCTCATCGCTTCCAACTTTAAATGCTGGCTGAAAGCTACTGCAATATGTTTTACACGTTTCAGTAACTAACAATTGCCAACACATACCTAACTCACGTCCCCAATATTGCCTATTTTCTTTTTTTATTATTGGAGAAATACCAAACACATCCATTAAGATATCGTGTTCTTCATTCTCTTCTGCATAAATTTTTTCGGTAAATGACTTTTGGTATCTTGCTAAAATTTGCTCTAGTCTTCTTTCAGTCATCATCAATTACCAGATCGGCTAGACTAACGGATAATGCCTTGGCTATTTTGCTGGCATTAAGCAGCGTTATATTCCTTTCACCTCGTTCAACTGAACCAATATAGGTGCGATGTAATTCCGATAGTTCTGCAAGCTGATCTTGGGAAAGATTTCTGAGCTTTCTGAAATGTCTAACTTTTTTACCAAATTGCTCCGTAATATCCATAGATGGCGCCAGATGAAGCAATGATAACTATAATCTGACAGACTATAAGTAGCGACAGACTATAAGTAGCATTCGAGAGCGCTAGGATCTTTGCATTGATATAAGTCCCGATAGTTTCAAAGCACTGATTTGATTTCGGTCACTCTGCGGGGTAGGATGGTTAGAAGTAAAAATCTCTAGGTTTTGCGGATTGTGATCGATCGAACTTGAAACCGCAACTTTTAACCCGCAACTCCGTCCAGCAGTTAGGATTGCCGGAATCAAAGCAACGAGCTATGGAGACAAATTAACAGATGTGCTGTTGCCCACAGGCCACAAAGCTTTAATCACTGCATACTGTTTGATATCCTGCCTCAACCAGTCTTAATTTCCCGTGCTGAAGCCATGCGCTCGACCGTAAAGTCCTCCGCTCCCACAAACGAAACGGGCCAATCTCCCAACTGGGCAGAATTGACCCAAAAAGCACCAGAACCTACCCAGTTGGACAACATTAAAGCCCAACTGGATTTAGTGCTGTTAGCACTAGAAGCACTGGCAGAAATTGGCTCAGAGGCGATGCTCAAGGTAGCAGCCGAACTGAATTTAGAGCCAATGGTAGCCGATCGGGTAGCTTTGTGGCGGCTGCGACAGTCTAACCCGCTGCGGAAAGGCCACGGAGGGCGCAAAAAACTAGATGTGGAGGAAGCTCGATCGCTCGTTTTGATAAGCTGTCATTTGGCAAAACAGCACCAAGCTTTAATCCGCCGCGCTGTTGCTTTGCTCGAACAAATGGCAGAGCAAAACCGCGAACCTCACACCATCGCTTTGCTGGGAGATTATATTGACAGGTTCAGCAACACTTATGGCTCGCGCATGGAAGATGCAGAAAATTTGTCGGCCCGAGAGTTGACTGATTTGGCCCTCAAACTCCTGATCGATTTGCTATTTTACAGCAGTCCCGGCGGCCACCGCCGCCTCTGGCTGGCTCTTCTAGACCGCGCTAAAAATTAAACAACAGCCAACAGTCAACAGTCAACAGCCAACAGTCAACACTCAACCGTCAACAGACTTCCTGCTATGGTTCTCAAACGGTTCACGCCCCCCACTTGCACGCTGGAAATTACAGCCAAAAGTTCGCCTCTATCTCGCTGGGCGGGCCAACCGGTGTTTAAATCTTTAAGTTTCGAGCTGCGACTCGACGACCCCAGGTTGCCAGATACCGAACACGTTACTCTCAGGGGCGATCGAATTCAACTCGAAACCCTCCACGAAGCTGTCAGCAACTACGTCCAAAACTTGCTCGGCGAATCCCGCGATTGGGAAAGCAACCTCAACTCTCAAACCGCTCGTACCGCAGCAGGCCCAGACTCGCCATCCGCCGTGGGTAACGCCCTCATATTCGATCGAGCCGCCAACACTTCCGAAATAGCAACCTCCAACCCCTACTCTCTCCCAACCTCCTACCTTCCGGTTCCCCCCCGCTTAGAACCCCGCGGCTTGCTCGCCCACAACTTGTTTTTAGGCTCTTTGAGCGCCGCTGAATCCGGGCCAGTAGTTCCCTTGAGCACCCTGCAACTGTTTGACTTGGCCACAGCACTAGATGACTGCGCCGCCGAAGTGATGGCGCTTCCCAACCTCAACCGCGAGCCCCGACGGCCGGTGTCCTCACCCTGGCTCAAGGTGGCAGCATTGCTGGTCGCCAGCGCGGGCCTGACGACAGGAATTATCAAAATGCTCGATCGAACCGCCACCTCCCCGCAAACCGCAACAGCCCCCGATCTAGGACAGCCCCAGCTAGCTCCAGGCGTCTCCCCCAGTCCCCTTCCCGCCCAACCGACACCCCCAGCACCAACACCCGCCGCCACACCCGCTTTACCGCCCCTGCCACCCCCGCCCATCAACACCGCCGCCTCCCCCAGCCCCAGCTTGCCCCCCATCGCCCTCGCCCCAAATCCCCCCAGCAACAGACCCAGCCCCATCCAGCAGCCACCCCTGCTATTTCCCGCCAACGGCAGTGCAGCCAGCGCCCCACAGAGCGCCCCAGCATTCCCTCAAGGGCAAACAATCACTATTCCCGCCCCCGAAGAACCGCCCATTTCCGCCCCCCAAGCACCCGCACCAGTACCCTACGTGCTGCCCCCCCTACCGCCGAGACTAGCTCCCGCCGTACCGCCCCCCCTGCCGCCCTCCCTGTCTGCTTCCCGATTTCCCGTTCCCCCGCCCCAAACCTTCCCCAGCCCCATCGAGCCGATTGTCCCCCCCGCCAGTACCGAACTCCCAGCCCTTGAGGATGCTCAACCAACCACCGAGTCTGAGGATAACAACGAGGTGGCTGCCAGCAAAAAAAACCGCACTTTATTTGATACAATTCCTCAAGTTTCCGAAGCTAGAACTTACTTTGAGGAACGCTGGAAGCCTCCTGAAGGAATGGAACAAACTTTGGAATACAGCGTGCTGATCGATGAAAATGGGTCAGTTCAAAGTATTATGCCGATGGGAAAAGCAGCAGCAGATTATATCGAGAAAGCTAATATGCCCTTAGCTGGCGAGCCGTTTGTTTCTGCGGTTTCTAATGGAAAAAACCCGAAAATTAGAGTTGTTTTGCGACCGAACGGTAGAGTACAAACCTTTTTGGAAGAGAGTGATTAAACGCTCTCAAACACATTATCCAGATGGGAAATCCCGGTTAATTGCTAATCTTAAACAAGTTCAAAAAAAATCAAATTTTAACTGTGCTAGCAGCAGCCAGCCTATTGACAGTTGCTCCAGTTTGTCCTACCCATATCTCTTGGCCCGTGCGGGCAGAGTCACCAGTAAAAAAATTTGCTGACACTCGTCAACTGATGTGCATTGCACACCCTACAAACTTCCTTTTTCCTTCTTCCTGACATCCGTTACATCCGTCGAGCGAATCCGTTGCCGAACTTCCTTCTTCCTTCTATCCTTTACATCCGTTACATCCGTTACAAAATCCGTTGCCGAACTTCCTTCTTCCTTCTATCCGTTACATCCGTTACAAAATCCGTTGCCGAACTTCCTTCTCTATCATCAATGCCCTTTTTTTCTATCCCAAACTTCTCCAATCCAATAAAAAACTGCAATCCCGCAAAAACTATATAAAAAATCTTCAATACTAGCACTGCGATTTGGTAACATTGCTTGCAGCATTTCTTCCGCAGCAGTGAACATAGTAAAAATTGCGGGTCCGAAAGGAATTGAATAATTAAACAAATTCATCTTTTTTTTGCCAGTTGCTCTATGGCACAAAAAAGATGCTATTCCGTACAAAATAAAGTGACCTAGTTTGTCATAAGGCGGATGAGCGAGAGGAAAGTTGACTAATTTCCCCGTACCTGCTAAAAGCATGATACTGAGAAGAATTAAAACGTACACAAAGCAAGCAATTACCCAGAATCTTTTTGAGAAGTTCATCTTGTTGTTTGCCAATACCGACTAGACACCAGCCAAGTTCGCGCCACGCGAAACTAATATCAAATTTGGTTAATTACGCAGTAAGGATTCAGGTCGGAAATTCGGGAATGAGATCAGGCCGAGCCAAGTCACAAGAATGGGCAGAAATAGCCTCACG
>NZ_JAUBOS010000043.1:0-50762 GCF_036700365.1 Microcoleus sp. w2-18bC1 | reverse complement strand
TGGGCTGATGTGATCAACCGCGCTAACTTGGGTATGGAAGTAATGCACGAGCGCAATGCTCACAACTTCCCGCTTGATTTGGCTGCTGGTGAAACAACTCCCGTAGCTTTGGTTGCTCCTTCTATAAACGGTTAATTTTTAACTTGAGATTAACAAAAAGCGCTCCTAGAAATAGGGGCGCTTTTTGTTTGGGGAAAATCTAATTTAGCACTACTAATGCTTGGCAAAAGTTGGCTTACAGTTTACCTAAATAAATTTTTATCTGACCCTTTATGGACAACGACAAAAATTATTGAGATAGTTATAAAGTTCGCGAAATAAGGGACATTTTTTCTGGACTTCATTTGGATCGATTTCCCTCAATAGCAAAGGAGTATGATTTCCTTTAGAAAAGCGTGCTTTATCGCGATCGAGTTCATCTTGAACACTTGACTCAATTAAATATTCTGATATTTTTTCTCGACAGCAATCTTTTTCAGCATCGTATTCACTAAATGCTTCTGGATTCTCAAAAGAAACTTTTCTTTGTGTACTTAGCCACCAACGCATCCGTTCATGTCTTTTGCCTCGACGAAAATCTGAATGTTTAGCTATTGAATTATTCCAATCAGCAATAATCCAAGCTTCGATTTCCGGCGCGGCAAACCCAACAAATTTTTCGATGTCAGCACATTCGGGTATTTTTGATAACTCTGCCAATATTTTTGATTTTTGTGTCTGAGAATCGCGGCAATCCAAATCGTCAAAAACTAAAATCAAGTCGCATTTATTTGCTTCCGCTTTTAAGGCGATCGGTAATTCTTGCTTTATTTGCTCGATTAAGCTTTGACCTGTTCTTCCATAACTACCTGCTCTATTAGCTTTAGGGCCGGGTTTTTGGCGAACTGGTGTTTTTCGTTCAAATCTACAGCCCGGAAAAGTTTTTTCTAAAAAAGGAAAGAATCCTCTAACCTCAGCCTCACCGCCACCAGAGAAAACCCACACTACCACGGCCATCCTCCAATACTTGGATCACCAACACGGTATAAGTCGCCCAATTGCCATCCCTCTTCAAGTTTTGGCTTCAGCAGTTCTTTTGAAAGAGATTTGACTGAGAAATACGTTCTGTTTTCGGGATAAAAACAAAGAACATTCTCTAAACGATCGGTAAAGTGATCTAAAAGGTCGGGACTATGCGTGGTAATAATTATCTGAGTTCTGGTGGCAGCTTTTTTAATCCACTCAGCTAAAATTGGCATCCACGAGACGTGCAATCCTAATTCAGGTTCATCAATGACTATCAAAGAAGGAAGAAGTGGAGAATGTAATATAGTTGCCCAACAAAGCATCCTGACAGTTCCATCCGACATTTCATTTAGGTAGAATGCTTCATCATCAATACCTTCAAAATACCATTCTACAGTGAGAGATAGGCGACCAGAAGGTAAAGCTCTAAGGCGACGAGTTTTTGGCAGGATGGACTTCATTGCCTCGTTAATGCTATCTTCAAAATTGATAGATTTTTGGTTTAAATTGTACAATACTAAAGGCAGATTATCTCCCGATGCAGATAAGTAAATATCACTTCCACCTATTTTAGGTTCGGCGGTTCTAATTGAATTCAAATTCATGTTATTGGCATTATAAAATTGCCATTTTGAAATAAATTCAATTAATTCTCTTCTAATTTTGTAAATAGGTGTAGTTTCTGGTGGTAATAGACTATTTTCAAGCAGTGTCGGAATTGTCAATAAACCAAAGGAATTGGTAGGAATGTTATCTAAAGGTTCAAACTGAGTTGGCTCTTGACCGAGAGACTTGTAAACAGATAAAACTCCTTGCCCTAATTCTCTGTTATGCAATTTATAGTAATAGAAAGGTTGCCTGCTGGAAGTTTCCTGCAAATCTTCTCCGCCATATAGATATTCTTCAGAGATGCTCGCCCTTACTTTTTGTCTATCGGTATAAAGTTTGAAATCAAGAATTGCGCTGTCTTTTTGAAGATTACCAGTGTGGTTAATTTGCGAAAAACAACAAGCTATACTGACCTTGGCTGGACTTTCAACATTGACATCTAAAATTCTACCACCACCAATTTTAGAAATAGCATCCTCAAAACTACTCACGTCCCGATTTGCGTCAGGAATAGCTATTAGGCAATCTTTTAAAAATTTTAAACAACTGATGAAATTGCTTTTGCCTGAACCGTTTGAGCCGATAAATATATTAAGGTTGTTTAAATTTACAGATGGATCTAAGTGCAGATTTTTATAATTCTTTGTTGTCAAAAATCGAATAATTGGTTGATTCATACGATCGCTCCGGTTATACTTCAGAAAGTTAGGGTAGGCAAGATGCCTACCCTACAATAATTTAAAATTTGCACCTACAGCTAATAGCCGATCGCCAAATCTAAAATTTATCTAAAAATTAAAAGGTGAAAAATTAATTTTTCACCTTTTAACTCTCGATTTTGGATTAGCCGTTACCGAACAAACTTCTTGAATGCCAGTGTGACGTTGTGGCCGCCAAATCCAAAAGAATTCGACAGCGCCACATCAACTTTTAGATCGCGACTTGTATGAGGAACATAGTCCAAATCGCACTCAGGATCGGGATTTTCCAGATTAATTGTTGGCGGGATTTTGTCATTGGCGATCGACATTACCGTCGCCACCGCCTCAATTCCCCCAGAACCGCCCAAAAGATGGCCGGTCATTGACTTGGTAGAACTAATTGCTACTTTGTAAGCATGGTCTCCCAAAGTCTTTTTAATCGCTTTCGTTTCCGTAGAATCGTTGGGAAGCGTGCTTGTGCCGTGAGCGTTGATATAGCTCACCATATCCGGCGTCAAACCCCCATCCTTGAGCGCTAAAGCCATTGCCCGCGACGCACCCTCTCCCCCCGGTACCGGAGAAGTCATGTGATAGGCATCGCAAGTTAAACCGTAGCCGACGATTTCTGCGTAAATCTTCGCGCCACGCGCCAGAGCGTGTTCCATTTCTTCTAGAATTAGAATGCCAGCACCTTCGCCGACGACAAAACCATCACGATCGCGATCGAACGGACGGCAAGCATGAGTCGGGTCATCATTGCGAGTCGAAAGCGCCCTCGCCGCAGCAAAACCCGCCACGCACAAAGGTGTCACCGCAGCTTCTGTACCGCCACAAATCATGGCTTGGGCGTAACCCGCCTGAACTAAGCGAAACGCATCGCCCACGGCATTTGACCCGGCAGCGCAGGCCGTCACCGTGCAAGAGTTTGGCCCCTTAGCACCCGTTTGAATCGCCGTCAGGCCCGCGGCCATATTCGCAATCATCATGGGAATCATAAACGGGCTGCACCGATCTGGGCCGCGAGTCAGATAGATCTCTTGCTGATCTTCCAAAACCTTTAAGCCACCAATGCCAGTGCCAAGAATGACACCCACCTGTTCTGCGTTCAGGTCATTAATCTCCAACTTTGCATCAGCAACAGCTTGTTTGCTCGCTGACACCCCAAATTGAGCAAAGCGATCCATCCGCTTTGCTTCCTTGCGCTCTAAATAGTCGTGTGGGTCGTAACCCTTCACCTCTGCGGCAAAGCGGCAGTCGTGCCGCGACGGGTCGAATAAGGTGATCGGGCCTATACCATTCTTCCCGGCAAGCAACCCGTCCCAATATTCGGACAAGGTATTGCCGATCGGTGTAATCGCGCCTAGACCCGTGATAACAACGCGCTTACGCTCTAAATTTGTCATGATTTCAGTTTCAAAAAATTAAACACCCAGAACGCAGAACTAAAGAGGAGTTTCCAGTTTTATAACTTCTCTCCTCTTAGGGGAAAAGACAGGTATTTTATGCTTTTGGAGCTGCAAGTTGGCTGCTGATGTAATCTACACAAGCTTGAACCGTAGTAATTCCTTCGGCTGCTTCGTCGGGAATTTCAATATCAAACTCTTCTTCCAAGGCCATTACCAGCTCTACTGTATCTAAGGAATCTGCTCCTAAATCATTAGCAAAGTTGGCTTCCGGCTTGACTTCGCTCAGCTCGACTTCCAGTTGCTCTTTCACAATTTTCTGGACTCTAGCAAAAATGTCGTCTTGGCTCATAACATCGTGTCCTCATTGGTTGCTGCGTATCTAATCTTATCCGAAAGGGGGATCTGCAGGACAAAGGCTGGCCGCTTTTCTAAGTGACACGGGCCAGGGACAATTGGGACACGGACGATCGCAGCAACTCTAGGACTCAGGCAAAAAAACCCAATAGCCCAAAATCAATCATCTCGTTTAGCCACCTGATAACGTTGAGGAAGCGGATTTTTGGTCGATGGTGCGTCAGTCATCAACTCAAAATGCTTGAGAAAAGCTGACAATTGGCTCTTAGCTAGGCGGTGATCGGTTAATTATAAAGAGGGAAAACTAAGCAGGAAGCCTCCCGACTTCGATCGCTCAAGTTTCTTTTCCCGAACCTTGTGTCCCCAGCAGAAACGATTATGCCATCCCAAAATCTGAAATATGCTTATTTTCCCGGTTGCGTTGCCCAAGGGGCGGCCCGCGAACTTTACCTGTCTACAATGGCGCTCACTCAAGCGTTGGGGATTGAACTGGTGGAACTCAAAAAAGCTTCCTGCTGCGGTTCTGGCACTTTCAAGGAAGATTCGCAGTTACTCGAAGATACTGTCAACGCCCGCAATATTGCTTTAGCCGAGGAACTGAATTTGCCTTTGCTGACGCATTGCAGCACTTGTCAAGGGGTAATCGGTCATGTGGACGATCGCCTCAAGGATTGCCAGAAAACCGATCCTAACTACATAGAAAAAGTCAACGGTTTACTGGAAAAACAAGGCTGTTCGCCTTATCAAGGCAGTACCGAGGTGAAACATCTGTTGTGGGCGATCGTTGCAGATTACGGCCTAGAGGAGGTGCAGAAGCGAGTCACCCGCAAGCTTTCGGGTTTGAAGTGCGCGTCTTTTTACGGGTGCTATCTGCTGCGAGCTCAGGATAAGCTGCTTTACGATGACCCGCACCAACCGGAATCGATGGAAAATGTGTTTCGGGCGATCGGGGCAACTCCGGTTTACTATCGAGGGCGGACGCAGTGCTGCGGCTGGCCCTTGGCGAGTTATGCCACTAACCAATCTTTTCAGATGGCAGGCAAACATATTCAAGATGCTCTTGACAATGGCGCTGATTGTATGGTAACGCCTTGTCCGCTTTGTCACTTGAATTTGGATTCGCGACAGCCGGAGGTGGAAAAAGTAATAGGGCGCAAGTTGGGTTTGCCCGTGTTGCATTTGTCGCAATTGGTGGCTTTGGCTTTGGGTGTGGAGCCGAAAAAACTAGGACTCGATCGACATATCGTGTCAACTAAGCCCGTGTTAGAAAAATTAGGCTTTTAGTCGATCGATTGGCGCGGGTTTGTCGTAAGGGCTTTAGTCCTTTCTCGTGTTAAATCCAGGTTGGTAGTAAAGACTTTAGTTTTTTCTCACATCAAATCCGGGTATCCGCTCAATAATCCGGGGTAAATCGCTCAACAATGCACATCAAATGACGCAAAATCGTTCCTGAGTGGGTAGTCCGCCCCGAATTATTGAGCGGATACAAATCCGGTTAGAGCGGAATTATAGCCGAGTGCTAGCGGGACGATCGCTCGCGCTCATACACTCTTGAGTTGATATAAGATACCGTCCACAATTTGTCGTTTTGCTCCCAGAGGTGGTCTAGTCTTCTTCTGGTGGGGCAGCAATGGCGCTGCGGAGTGATCACTCTTTGTCGGTTAAGTTGCGCGACAATGCCATTTATTTCTGATCTTAGCTCGTCATCAGAGAGCCCAAATGGTTCTTTAAGCTATTGACACCACCAATAGAAGAATCGGTCTAACGGCGAGGGCTTCAGCGAACGGCGTTGCAAGGTGGCTACACCACTGATAACCTATGCCTCAGTTCCGTTGCCAGTCCTTGTTAGACTGCGATTGCTCTCTTCGCATTCCATAGCCCGGATCTACACTCCAAAGCAAGTGTGGTGGTTGGTAGGTTAATATGCAGACAATAGAAACAGAAGTTGTATACAATTACACAAAATAGTTTTTTAAGACTTCCTAACTGCCTAGTTATGGATAAGGGATCAGCAATGAAACGAAACCCAGTAAATCTCACACGTTCGGTATTCCTATGGGCAATGCTAGGAATCATTTGTGGTTTGTTTGGTGCAATTTATTGGATATTTTTGTCTTACATAATGTTGGGATTTGAATATTTTAGTGGACATTCTCTACTAATCATCATGCCGCTTGCGGGTTTACTCATCGGTTTGCTCATTCATTGGCTGGGAAATCCTGGCGAAATAGGGTTGATTATTGACAATATTCATCTCAATGGTGGGCGGTTACCAATGAACGAGAATCCTTCGATGATTCTGTCGTCGCTCATCAGTATTGCAAGTGGAGGCAGTGCTGGTCCAGAAGCACCAATGGTGCAAGTCACGGGTTCAATTGGTACGTGGTTAGCCGATCGCTTTCAATTGAGCGGAGAGGCACTACGAACTTTGAGTATTGCTGGCATGGCATCTGGTTTTACAGTTTTGTTCGGGGCTCCATTGGGTGGTACTTTTTTTGCTTTAGAAATTCTGCATCATCAGAATGTTGTGGAGTATTTTGAAGCAATATTGCCTGCAGTCGTGGCAAGTTGTGCAAGTTACACCATCTTTGTAGCAATTACCCAGCTAGGAATTAGTCCTACCTGGCATTTTCCTCAATACAATGTGGACAGCCTTTATGACTTTGCCGCAGCGATTGCTTATGGAATCGTAGGTGCGATCATGGGGTGGCTTTTTATCGCTGTATTTCGCAGTGTAGGTCGCTTGTTTGATTCGATACCCAGTCCAATCTATGTGCGTACTACTTTAGCTGGGCTAGGACTTGGTGTTTTGTCAGCTTTATTTCCGCTCACTCGTTTCTTTGGTGAACATCAAATTGAAAAAATTGTTGAGGGAAATTTTTCTTTGGGATTTCTCTTAACTTTAGTTATTGCTAAAGTGTTTGCCATTAGTACGACTGTAAATGGAGGCTGGCGGGGAGGTATTATCATCCCACTGTTTTTTATAGGAGCCTGTTTAGGAAAGGCAATCGCTATCATTAATCCCGCATCCAACGAGACTTTGGCAATGATTTGTGTAATGGCTGCTCTGAATTCAACAGTTACTCGAACTCCAATTAGTACAACTCTGCTACTCGCCAAATTGACAGGATTTAGCACTTTTACACCGATTCTCTTCGCTAGTCTTGTGGGTTTCTTCTTGGCTCCCCGCTCTCCCTTCATTACCTCACAGCGTAAAATTGATTAACAAACGGCTAGAATTCCTCTAATAGCTCCGTGTAGCGATGAAAAATACGTGAATTTGCGAGGGTAGAGTCTTAAAGATTTTGTGATTACAAATGCACCAATGGCATCAAACCATATCTAGCCGTTGATACTATTCAGCTTGCCGTTTTTTATCCATTCCACAAAAGCCAGGGTGTCCGATGACTATGGCTTGATTGAAATGTTGAGTCACAACCTCGATTATTTTCACAATCGGGCCCGTCAATATTCCGAAGATTACCATTCTGCAAGGGTAAGGGGTATCACCCGCATAAAATCATCGCAGTTTGGTCAAGAACTTTGGGCCCACTCTCACCAATCCTAATGCCAAACTCAATTTGTATTTAATCAGGCTGATGCTCAAACGGTTGGCGAATGACAGAGAGCCCAAAAGGGTTCCATAAGACTCTCCGCGTGAATAACTGTGAAGTTTTGTCGCTTTTTCGCGAAGTGCTTCCAGGCACTGCGGTAGACTAACCTTTAATTCTCTGTGCAGGCTATAGCGGTGGCACTTCGCCGTCAAATCTGTTCACTCGCAGAGGCAGCAAATTTTTAGTGACTCGTTGGGAGCCTTTATTCAATGTCTCATTCAGTCAAAATTTACGATACTTGCATCGGCTGCACTCAATGCGTCCGCGCTTGTCCGACTGACGTTTTGGAGATGGTGCCCTGGGATGGCTGCAAAGCAGCTCAGATTGCCTCATCTCCCCGCACCGAAGACTGTGTAGGCTGCAAGCGGTGCGAAACTGCTTGCCCCACCGATTTTCTGAGCATCCGGGTTTACCTGGGAGCAGAAACTACTCGCAGTATGGGTCTAGCCTACTAAATATCGATCGACACACCGATCGAATTACGGGTACAAAAGAGGGGGCGATTAAATTGCCCCCTCTTTTTTGTCGCGGAATCTGCATTCTGGGGCCGGAAGAAGGTAAAAATGATAAAACTTGAGTTTTATTGCGATCGCTAAGCAGGAGTAGTACGTTAAATGTGCGGAATCGTTGGCTATATCGGCACGCAAGCAGCAAGCGAGATTTTGCTAGCAGGATTAGAGAAACTAGAATACCGGGGCTACGATTCAGCGGGCCTCGCTACCATCTCCGAAGGAGAAATTACCTGCATCCGAGCCAAGGGCAAATTGCACAACCTCCGGGAAAAGTTAGCAGAGATAGACTCTCTGGCTCCCATCGGCATCGGACACACCCGCTGGGCAACTCACGGCAAACCAGAGGAATATAACGCTCACCCTCACCTAGATAATAGCGGGCGAATTGCGGTAGTTCAAAATGGAATTGTCGAAAATTATCGCGAGTTGCGGGAAGAATTGAAAGCAAAGGGACATAAATTTGTCTCCGATACCGATACAGAAGTTATTCCTCATTTAATAGCTGAATTCCTGAAAGAAGCAAGAAGGGAGAAAGAAGAACAAAAAAATAAAAAAACAGAGAAAATTGCTGATTTATCGTTCTTGGAAACGGTTTTAAAGGCGGTAAATAAATTAGAAGGAGCTTTTGCAATCGCCGTTATTTGTGCAGATTTTCCAGAGGAAATTATTGTCGCCAGACAGCAAGCTCCTTTGGTGATTGGCTTTGGTGCTGGCGAATTTTTCTGTGCTTCCGACACGCCCGCCTTAGTATCTCACACCCGCACTGTTTTGTCCTTGGAAAATGGCGAATTGGCAAGGCTAACTTCGATGGGAGTCGAAGTTTACAGCTTTGCAGGAGAAAGGCTGAAAAAAAGCCCGCGCATCCTTGGTTGGAGTCCTGTTTTAGTCGAAAAGCAAGGCTTCAAACACTTCATGCACAAGGAGATTTACGAGCAGCCCGCCGTAGTCAGAGCGTGTTTGGAGGCTTACTTAGACAGCGATTGGCAGCCAGGAAATCAGCGTTCTCCTATCAATCTCAACTTGCCCAAGGAACTTTGCGCTGATGTCGAGCAAATTTCAATTCTCGCCTGCGGAACGAGCTGGCACGCCTCGCTAATTGGCAAATATTTGTTGGAACAATTAGCTAATATTCCCACTGCCGTGCAGTACGCTTCGGAGTACCGCTACGCACCGCCACCGCTGACAGCAAATACTTTAACTATTGGGGTAACTCAGTCGGGAGAAACGGCGGACACGCTGGCTGCGTTGGGAATGGAACAGCAGCGCCGCGCGGGTTTTACTGATAAATTCCGGGCAAGAATGTTAGGCATTACTAACCGAACTGAAAGTTCGATCGCCCACATGATGCCACAGGTAATCAACACCCACGCTGGTATAGAAATCGGCGTTGCTGCCACTAAAACTTTTGTCACTCAGTTGATGGCCTTCTATTTCTTAGCTTTGGATTTGGCGCACCAGCGGCAAACAATCAGCACGGAGAGATTGGCAGAAATTATTACGGGTTTGCGCCAGTTACCCGCAGAAATTGAGAAGTTTTTGGAGATTCAAGAACAGTATGTGGAGGAATTGTCCCACCAGTTTACAGACACCCAAGATTTTATATTTTTGGGAAGGGGAATTAACTTTCCGATTGCTTTGGAAGGGGCGCTGAAACTGAAGGAAATTAGCTACATTCACGCCGAAGGATATCCGGCGGGAGAGATGAAACACGGCCCGATCGCCCTTTTGGATGCGAAAGTGCCTGTAGTGGCGATCGCCATGCCCGGAAGCGTCTACGAAAAGGTGCTTTCCAACGCTCAGGAAGCGAAGGCGCGTGACGCCCGTTTAATTGGCGTTACACCCAAGCAAGGTGCGGCGGAAGCCGATATTTTTGACCACATTTTGCCGGTGCCTTTGGTGGATGAATTGTTGTCACCGATTGTGACAGTGATTCCGCTGCAATTGTTGGCTTATCACATTGCAGCCCGTCGGGGTTTGGATGTGGATCAGCCACGTAATTTGGCTAAGTCTGTGACGGTAGAATAAAAGAATTCAGTTGCCAGTTGGCAGTTGACAGTTGACAGTTGGCTGTTGACTGTTAGCTGTTAGCAGTTGTTATTGGTTATTTGTTATTTGTTATCAATAACCTTCCGGACTCAAACTCCAATGCCCGATGCCCGATGCCCGATGCCCGATCGCCTATTCCCTCTGGCTGACTCCGCAAATTGCGGCTAACAGCAACCAGCTTGTAGTATTGACTCGAAAATCAAACAGCGTCACATCTACAGTGTTAAAAAGCGTACAGGCGGCGAAGGCTAATAAATAACTGAAAAAAATTAGGCGATCGGTTGCTCTTACATCTTGACAAACTACCTGATTTTTTCTAATAATTATAGACTGTTGATTGATCACTAAAGCATTTTCCGCTTGTTCCTGTGTTGTTATTTGCTCGTGTTTAATATCCCCAGAAAAAAGCGGCAAATTCGCTAGCACCAAAACACCTCTAGCCAAAACCCAACCAACTAAACTAAACAAAAAAAGCGTTGCGGGTATTCCCGTTTCCGCAGTCAACATCAGTATCAAACTGTGAGGATGACCGAGCCATTCTTGCATCTGAGCTTGATAGAGAGGCGTAAAATTTCGCAATCCCCAACCAGTCCAAGGACGCTGCTGAGTCATCGACCAAGCAAATTCCCACTGAGTTTTTCTTAAAGTAGCTGTCGGTCTATTTGGGAACATCTCGTCGGTGAGTCTCGCCCAGAAAAAAACCGGGATAATTCTTCGCAAATACTGCCGTAAAGGCTCCGGGCCAAAGGCAGACAAAAAAACTGTGCTAGCCACACTCAAAACCGCAGCTAATAATTTTTTATAACCTGCATAAAGTGCAAAAGCCAAAACTGCCAAAACTGCCAGTCCCCAAGCATTGCGAGAATTAGTAAAAATCAAAGCAACAGCATTTCCGATCACTGCCAAACTTAAAAATAGGAATTGGGCATTGGGCATTGGGCATTGGGCATTGGGTATTGGTAAGCGGTGACGACTGACAACTGCCAACTGACAACTGCCAACTGACAACTGACTTCTGACTTCTGACATCCACAGTCCCAGTGCTAAAATAAAAGCAATTGTCAGATAGCAAGCTAAAATATTAGCGTACATAAATACAGAAGCCATACGGCCGGGGGGATTGCCTTGGGATGCCAGTACCCAGCCAAAAACAGGCTGCAATTGATCGATGCCGTTCCAGCCTAAAAATTGCTGTCCCAGACCTAAAATTATCACTGGAATTGAACTAATTACAATCATCCAAGACAATTGCCATAATTGAGCAGAAGTTTGAATTAAACTGCTGAAAGCGGCAAACAATATAAAAAACGGCAAGAAATTGTACAACCCTATAAAAGCCTCGATGCGGTTGTGGGCAAAAACGGCTGTGATGACTAGCAGCGCGCTCAGAATTGCGAATCCTCGATTCAACGGGCGGCGACTAATTTGACGGAACTTTTGTTTGCAAGTGCCGGCCAATGCCAGGAATAAACCTAAAGCTCCCAAAATCGGAATTAAGGGAAAAATCAGCATCCCCACTTGGGCGAAATTCCAAGGGATTTGCAGGCGGGGATCTGGATGTTTCTGGAGGCGAGACTTGAGATTTTCGGCTGTCTGTTTGGCAGCTAATTTCAAGCGATTTTTGATATTCACCCACACTCCCAATCTCAAATCTAAAATCTACAATTTACCATCGTTAAGCTAGTTCCCAAACGCATTCCGATCGCGTTAATCGAATTTGAGCTAGGGCAAAAATGGTCGGGATAATGCGACCGTAGTTCGTGGAAATCGATCGCCAACCCAAATCCGCTAAAAACCAAGTCCACATCACCGGGCCAACCAACGAAAATACACTCCGCGTTGCACCGTAACGAGCCGCACTCACCGCCATACCACGCCGCGCCGTCTGAATTGCGACATAATTTTGAAACTGGGTTGCGGCAGTTGCAGTGCCTGCAAGCACTCCTTGTTTTGCCATTTGATAGGTGGCAAAATGCAGCGCAAATTGATTGGCCATTAGTTTGAGCAGCATTGGTTTTAAGATGGAACTAACAGCTAAAGCGCTGCCGCCTTTGAACAGTAAACCCAGCGGGTCTTTTTCAGCAGAAATTGGCAGGGGTTCTGAGAGTTTAGAATCAACGATCGCTCGCTGTACGCGCAGTGTCAGCGCTTGCTGTTCGTCTGCTGGTAAACGCTTCCACGCGCGACCCATTAAGTGCAGAAATACTTCTGCCTCTAAGTCGGTGGTTGACAACTGTCTGGGATAAGGGATTTTGAGATAGCGACAAACTTGAATTAGTGCTTGTCTGTAAGTTACTTGTTGGCTTCGCCCTCGGAGTACCGTCAACCCGTCCGCTGCAAGATAGCGAAACCGCTGTTCTACGGCGTCGATCCATGCTTCGCGATCGCGACTTTGTACATCTATCGGTGCGGGGGTTTGCACATAATCTAAAGGGTTAAACTTGCGGCTGAACAGAAGTTCTGTTAGTTGCTGCAATTCTTCTTCTGTTGTCAATTCGAGTGCTGCTCTGAGTTCGTCCAAAATTTTGCCCTCCCGTATTCGATTTTAGATTTTAGATTTTAGATTTTAGATTGCTGCTGATTGACAACCAGTGGGATTTAGTATTTACCTACAGTGGCTTTTTTTATTTTGTCTTAATCATGGATTCGTGCTGTCCCTTATTCTACTACCTGGCGCAGGACGATCGACAGGCTTTGCACAAAATATCCGACTGCTAGAAGCCATAACCTCAGCAGCTACATTGATAAGCGGACGCGCATCTAAATTTTAGAGTCAAGTTTGGGGTGTCCCGCCCGCCCTAAAAATACAATTTAGATGCCTAACCGCAAACCCGGAAACCCTCGGTACGTCTGCAACCCCGCAGCTTGAGGAGTCAAACCGTCGCCCTGAACCCCCACTATTTTATTCGCTATAAACAAAAGAAAAATAATTTAGTGTAGTTCTGTTCAAAAATGTCAGTTAATCCTATAATAAGTTTGGGTTTTTTAGAAAAAAGTAAATGATGTCTTCTTCTGTCGCACCGTCTTTTTTGCAGGGATATTGGCAAGATACTTTCAATCTCAAGCAGCATCTACAGGATTTTTTAAACTTAGATTTAGAAACAATTGAACAAGAGTTGGCACTCGGTCAACAATCCCTAAAAGAAATAGGTCATCGGGATTTTGATTGGGAAAAAGCTAGCGAGTTTTATCGCGATGGAGTCGGACAAGCTTACCTATTTGACCTCGGAGCTTGGCATATGTCCAATCAGGATTACATAGGAGGTACTTTAACATTAATATCAGATATGGCTGTCGGTCGAGTTTTAGATTTTGGCGGCGGTATTGGCACTCATGCTATTGCAGCAGCTCTTTGTCCTCAAGTAGAACAAGTAGTCTATTGCGATCTTAACCCCATAAATTGCAATTTTGTTCAAAGCCGAGCTGCTAAGTTAGGATTGAGTGAGAAAATTTCTTGTAGTCTGGAAGTATCTCCCACAGAGGTTTTCGATACGATTATTTGTTTAGATGTGATGGAACATTTAGTCAATCCCAGTCAGCAACTGATGGATTTTCACCAAATGCTGGCTCCGTCAGGGAAGATTATCCTTAACTGGTATTTCTTTAAAGGTTTTAATCAAGAATTTCCTTTTCATTTAGAAGATAAGCAAGAGATGAACACATTTTTTAGTAAACTTCAGTCTAATTATATGGAGGTTTTTCACCCTCATTTAATCACCGCTCGTTGCTATCGCAAATTAACTGCAAGTTAAGAAATCAGCTTAAGGCTTATTTCCTAGAAAAAGTCCGGTAAGTAATGTATCTGAAAGTCCAATTATGTTCGATGTTGCGGTGATTGGTGCGGGTATGGCGGGGCTCAGTTGCGCTCAACGGTTGCGTCAAGCTGGTTATTCTGTGGCTGTTGTTGAGAAATCTCGTGGCGCGGGGGGGCGTGTTGCTACCCGCCGCGTACAGGGTACTAGGGCCGATCACGGGGCGCGATATCTGGAACCGCAGGGGGATGCGGGGCAGGGGTTAATTGAGGCTTTGGTCGATCGCCACATCCTCACACTCTGGACTGATACAGTCTGGGAATTCAGACAGGGAAAACTTTCTACTATTCCTCGTTGTTGTTATGTCGCACCTGCAGGTATGAATGCTATCGGTAAGTATTTGGCCCAGGATTTAGAGATTTGGTTTGGCCGCCGCCTACAAGCTATTTCTACTACAGATAACCAAATGTGGCATCTTTCCCTAGAAGTCACTGACAGCAATTTAGAGACACCTCAAGAATTGATTGCTAAGGCTGTTGTAGTAGCAATTCCCGCTCCTCAAGCTTTAATGTTTTTGAATTCGGAAATTGGTTTAAAATCTGATTTTATTGACAAATTGCGCTCTGTGGAGTACGACCCTTGCATTACGGTTATGGCTGGCTATTCTGCGACAAAACAACAAGATTTAAGTAATCTAAATCCCCAGTGGAAATCTGTTTCTTTTCCCGATAATTCTGATTTAGCTTGGGTTGGTTTAGATAGCAGCAAGCGGCTTGAGTCGCACCAGCCTGTGTTTGTGGTTCACAGCAGCACAAATTTTGCAGAATGCTATTTAGAAGCTGCTGATTTGGATACTGTCGGTCAAGAATTGCTCGATCGCACTTCTGAATATTTAATCCCTTGGCTGAAAGAGCCAGAATGGTTGCAGGTTCACCGCTGGCGCTATGCTTTTTGTCGAAATCCTTTGCCTGTTTCTTGTTTGCCTGCTGGGGGGAATTTGCCGCTGGTTTGTGCGGGGGATTTGTGCGGGGAAGGTCAAATAGAGGGTGCTTTGCGATCGGGTTTGGCGGCGGCTAATTGGGTGAATTCTCAGTTGCAAAATTTGCCATTAGATTCCAGCCTAAATTGGTAATATGGCTACAGTTAAGGTATCGATTTTGCCTCTAACGCTATGGCCATCCCGTCTGGGTTTAGCCCCGAAGATTACCTTGCCCTCGAACGTGATCATACCGTCCGGCATGAATATCGGCGCGGTTTGGTGTACGCGATGGCGGGAGTAGCGATGACCACAGCCGTCTCTGTATTAATTTTATAACTGCGATTAACCTTCACCTGCGCGATATAGTTATGAAAAATCCATCTAACTCCTTACAAAAAAATGGAAAAATGGTGTAATCTCCCACTTTTCCAAATTGTTACTTTTGTGCTGTTTCCTGTTGTTGTAAGTCTTGTTCTTGCATCTGCAATAATTCGGGAACTGTTACGAAACTGTACCCTTCATTTCTCAAGCGAGCAATAATATCAGGCAAAGCTTTTACAGTTCTTGCTCGATTGCCGCCGCCATCGTGCATCAGCACAATGCCACCGGAATTGGCCTGCCTCATCACGTTGTCTATCAAAGATTCCGTAAGGGTGCGCCAATCAAAAGAATCAGCAGACCACATCACAACTGCATAATTTTTCTTTTGAGCATAAGCTGTCAATCCATTGTTTAAAATGCCTCCTGGCGGGCGGAACATCGATGTTTGGATGCCGGTCAAGTCCTCAATTAAGGATGAAGTGCGATCGATCTCGCGAGCGGCACCGTCTTCGTTATACTGAAGGTATTGATGGTTCCAAGTGTGATTGCCGATCGCGTGACCGGCTTCTGCGACCTGTTTGCCAATTTCGGGAGAATTTTGCAGGTATTTTCCTACCCAGAAGAATGTAGCCTTAATATTATTTTCCTTGAGAATATCTAGGATTTGTGTAGTTGTTTTTGGCCAGGGGCCGTCGTCAAATGTCAGGGCGATCGCCTTGTGCTGGGAGTCGAGTTTCGCGTGACGAATCGTTGTACCTTGAAACTGCGACGGTACGGCTGATTGAAATCGGATTGCCTGCAATTGGGTTAGAGCATTTTGGGAAAAGTCAACTCGATGGGCGATCGCCTCGGAGAACTTATTAATATTGGACATCGGGGGTTGTTCTTGCGACTGGGATACGGCCAAGACTTGCGCCTGAATCGGTTGCAATGGCTGACTGGCCCGCAAGTTAATGGGCCATGTCACACCCAGCAGAAAACTTCCTGTTGCTGCCATAAAAGCAATGATTAAAGTTTTTCGCCGCCTCCACAGCAGTTTCAATTTTGTCACGTTATTCTCTCCTTCACACGTTATACAGTTAATTTGAGATTTTATGTTGATATCAAGTTAATCCACTTAAGAGGATAATCTTAAATTGGACAGTCCGTAAAAATGCTACTGGAAATAACCGATCGTGGGGAAGTCCATCCGGATAAAAAAAATTAAGATTTGTACGCCAGAAATCCCCTAACCCATGAAAACGCGGGATGGTTGAAGTTTTTCCCCAGCCAGGGGGACGGCGCTCAAATCGGATTCATGGCACGATATTGTGAGGGAGTCAGCCCGCATCGCCCCACGTCCCTACCTGACACTGCAAGTTGGTTTAACGTCAGATGTTGCACTATTGTCAATAAGCTTTTTAGGAACAGGCAAGATGCCTGTTCCACAAGAAAATCTAGTCTTTGTGGAACAGGCATCTTGCCTGTTCTTGAGAATAGTGCAAGATGTGAGGTTAACCGCATTTGATATGAGGGCGATCGCGCGCCCCCAGCGTCGTAAAATTAACTTTTAAGGCCGATTCTCTCGTTGTACAAGCCGACAATCTGATCGATAACTTCGGCAACAGTCAGATTGTCTGTTTGAATTTCCACAGCATCAGCCGCTTTACGCAAAGGTGCAACCTCGCGGGTGCTGTCTTTTTCGTCCCGCAGGGCGATGTCTTGTTCCAATTGCGCCAAGCTAGTATTAGCCCGATCGCTATCTTTAAGTTCTAACAGCCGCCTGCGCGATCGCTCTTGTACTGAAGCCGTCAAAAAAATCTTCAGTTCTGCATCAGGAAACACGTTAGTGCCGATATCGCGGCCTTCTGCTATAATCCCGCCTTTTGTGCCGCACCGCCGCTGTTCCTCCAGCAGAAACTGTCGCACGGCGGGAATTGCCGCCATTTCCGAGACGCGGGATGTCACTTCCAAACTGCGAATTGCCTCGGTTACGTCTTCACCATTAATCTTCAACATCTTTGATGCGGGATCGAGGTTGTATTCCAAATAACTGGAACTGATTAATTCGGCGATCGCGCATTCGTCGGAAATCGGTGTTTCTGTTTTCAATGCCAGCCAAGTCAGCGCCCGATACATCGCGCCGGTATCCAGATAAAACAAGTTCAAAGCTGTTGCTGCAAGGCGAGTTACGGTAGATTTGCCAGCTCCCGCCGGGCCGTCGATCGCCACAATGGGCCGGCGATTCCTGAGAATTATATTGTCAATCAAACGAGTAGAGCCAACTCTGGCGGCCACGGCTAAAAGTCCCGCTGTTTCCACAACCTGCAAGGGCGTCAAAGTGTCGGGATGGAGGAGTTCGGCGTATTCGAGCTTTACTGCGGGTTCTTCTAGGAATGCTGCGTGGGCTGCAGCGAGCGCGGCTGCTGCGGTGCGGTCGCCTGAAGAAAAAGTTTTCGAGGCTTGTTGCAGCGCGCGATAGAGTACGGAGGCTTGCTGTTTTTGCTCTGCTGTTAAATACTGATTGCGAGAACTCATTGCCAGTCCAGACTCTTCGCGGACGATCGGACAAGCGACAATCTCTACAGGCAAGTTAAAATCCAAGACCAGCTTCCGAATAATTGCTAGCTGCTGGGCGTCTTTTTGACCGAAATAAGCTTTTGTCGGCTGCACCAAACTCAAAAGTTTAGTAACAATTGCCGCGACGCCCTGAAAATGACCTGGCCTTGCTTTGCCGCACAAAACCGATGTCATCGCCGGTGGCGGCACTACTTGAGTTAAGGATGAAAGGTGAATCTCTATCTGTTTTTGGGCGGTTTGCTCTGTTTCTGTACGCGCGGCGAAGCTATCCCGTAAGGAATCGAGCGCTTGGTTGCCGAACATTTCCTTTGCTGAGGGAGCAAATATGGCATCAACCCCAACTTGTTCGCACAACAGCCGGTCTTGCTCGATATTCCGAGGATAATCTTGAAAATCCTCTGTCGGCCCAAATTGCAGCGGGTTGACAAAAATGCTGACCAGGGCGATCGCATTTTCTTGCTTTGCCCGCTGGATCAAGCTGAGATGCCCTGCGTGCAAAGCTCCCATCGTCGGCACCAAACCGACTGTCAAATGAGGTGCAGTAGATTTTTGTGAATTTAAGTAGCAGCGAAGTGCTGCAATGGTAGTAAACAGGCGCACCGGTAGAATCTCCTGAAGGCATTCGGCAGAAGGCAGAATTTGTTTGTCGGAATTTGTTCGACTTGACATCTTGCATCATCCTCAAGAACAGGCAAGATGCCTTTTCCACAAAGAATAGTGCAAGATGTCAGTTTTATCTCACATCTTGCACCATTCTCAAGAACAGGCATCTTGCCTGTTCCTAAACAAGTAATTGAGAATGGTGCAAGATGTCAGTTTTATTCTACTTTCTGCCTTCTACACTTCGGATAACTTTTGTATTCGGCCTTAGACTACCGTTCAGCGTCCAACGGTTGTTTGCTGCGGCGGTTCGATCACTTCGATTTCCACTCTGGCTACGCCACTGCTGATCATTCCTAGCACGTTGGCGGCGCCGGCGGACAAGTCAATGAGCCGATCGCCCACATAGGGGCCGCGGTCATTAATGCGGACGACTACGGTGCGGCCGTTGTCGAGATTTCTCACCATGACTCTCGTTCCAAAAGGCAAATTTGGGTGGGCTGCGGTCAAATCATTTTGGTTGAAACGCTCGCCGCTGGCGCTGAGGTTGCCATCAAATCCCGGGCCGTACCAGGAAGCCCAGCCGCTGAGGCGCACTTGAACTGGGCCCAGAGACAGCACGGGGGGTTCTGGTTGGGGTTTGCCTGCGACTTCTTCGAGGGGTGGGGCGTTGCCCAGAAGCCGGCGGAGGCGATTGGTTGCTTGCAGGGCGTCTCGGCTAAAGTTGCTGGTGGTGTCGGGGAGGATTGTTTCGGCGTTGATATTTACCAAGTCCTCGCCGTTTGCCTGGATAATGTAGCGATCGCCTTTTTCCCACTTCACGGTAATGCTATTGGGATCGATGTTGTTGCGGGCTAGCTGATTGAGTCTTGCTGCTAAGCTTGATGCCCGCCAAACTGGATCGGGTTCTTGGTTGCTAGAGTTGCTGGCAATGTTTCCGACTTTGGGATTGTCTTTTGCGCCCGCTACTTTTGACGGACTGCTAGCACCGGCTTGGCTGTTGCCAGTTTCTCCCAAAGGCGTGTTTTTTTCCGGATTCGCGTTCAGAAAGGTGATGACTGGAATGTTTCGCACGTAGACTGTCGCTGCTTGTCGCCCGCCTAAGTCGTGGGGCTGAATTTTGGCGATCGAGTCTCGGGCAATTTCAGCTCTTGCTTGATACTGATACTGTCCGACTTTTTGCGCTTCGACCCGAGTAGCGTTTAACTGCCGGGACGCTTGGGTGGCAATTACTTGCTCGGAAACCTGAGAGTTTTGGTTGTCGGCACCTGTTGCTTGTGCGTGACAAGAGGATGCCGTTCCTACCATAGGAACTAACAGGACAGCGAGTAGACCACCAACAAATTTTTCCTTCATACGTCCATTTTTGTGAATAGCCATTGCCAACCGAGATTGGAGGATTGGCCATTTGGCGGCGGGCATCAAGGATTTCTCTCTTGCCCTTCGCCATTCCCCCGTGAGTCAAAGCAAAGTATCCGGGTGCGTTTTTGCTTTAATGCTCCTACCCAAAAAAAATTGGCGGAAACTTCCCTGACACTTGACAACTCATACTCGATTCGCAATTTGTGTTTTGTTCACGAACTGCAACAGACTACCACAAACTTTTGTGCTTGGGGATCGCTGGGATCGCGATTTTCACCAAATCTTCATCAAATTTTCTCAAAACTCTCTATCATAAAATCCTTTAGTGCCAGCGGTTACAGCCGTTTCAGCCATTACGGAAAAATTTACAAAAATTTACAAAACTTTAGTGTATTTTGTGGGCTGCGGAATGGCTAGTCTTAAAAAAGCTGTTTGTCAACTGTTATGGGAATAAACTAAAAATTAGAAGAAATCGATTTGGCGGACTTATGGATTATCGAGAAGCAGGTGTGGATGTTGAGGCGGGCAGAGCTTTTGTCTCGCGCATCGGGAGTATGGTTAAGAGCACGCACCGATCGGGAGTTTTGGGCGGATTCGGCGGGTTTAGCGGGTTTTTCAGCGTCCCGGAGGGTTTAAAAGAGCCGATTATGGTTTCGGGTACTGACGGCGTTGGGACTAAGTTGAAATTGGCCCACAATCTCGATCGGCACGACACGGTAGGTATCGACTTGGTGGCGATGTGCGTCAACGACGTGCTGACATCCGGGGCCGAACCCCTCTTTTTTCTCGATTATTTAGCCACGGGAAAGTTAAATCCCGAACAATTAGCTGCGGTGGTGGCCGGCATTGCTGACGGTTGCAAGCAAGCGGGCTGTGCTTTACTCGGAGGAGAAACGGCAGAAATGCCCGGTTTTTACCAAGCGGGTGAGTACGATTTGGCGGGGTTTTGTGTGGGAATTGTCGAAAAGAGCAAATTGTTGGACGGTTCGCGGGTGCAGGTGGGAGATGTGGCTGTGGGGCTGGCAAGTTCGGGCGTGCACAGCAACGGTTTTAGTTTGGTGAGAAAAATTGCGGGCGATCGGGGTTTTGACTGGCATTCCCAACCCGAAAAGTTAGGTGACAAAACTTTAGGAGAAGTGCTGCTAACTCCGACTAAAATTTATGTTAAACCAGTCCTCGAAGCAATTAAGAGCGGTCTAGAAATTCACGGCATGGCTCACATTACGGGCGGCGGTTTGCCGGAAAATTTGCCCCGCTGTTTGGGAGTTAATCAATCTGTGAAAATTGACAGCAATAGCTGGCCAAATTTGCCAATTTTCCAGTGGATTGCTGAAGCGGGTCAAGTTGCCCCAGCAGATATGTTCAATACTTTTAATATGGGGATTGGCTTTGTGCTGTTGCTCGATTCGAGGGAAGTAGAACAGGCTGTTAAATGGTTTGAGTCTCAGGGAATTGGTGCTTGGGCGATCGGGGAAGTGATTGAGGGGAAGGGAGAATTGATCATGGATAACGGGTAATGGGTAATTAGTAAGAAGCAATCGCAGGGGCTGAAGATTGCTTCGCTTTTTTGGTGCAATAACAGGCAATTTCAATGTGCCTTCATCTGTGTATATCTGCGGTTAAATTTATACTTTTGAAAGTAACCGCAGAGGACACAGAGGATGAAAGAGAAAAAGGAGTTCACAAGAGATAACTCGTTGCTACAATTTTAAATGCAATTGAAATAAGCTATTGTGCTTTTAAATATGGTATAATTCAAAATTAATTCTGTGAATTAGTGTAAAAAATTCCGCCGAACGTTTAAATTAGTTAAAGAGCTATACTATTTATTATATCGACTCTGAAATGAAGGACGCTTAATAGATGAAGGGAGAAAATATTACAAACCAAGGTAATGTTTGTATCACAGTTTAAATAAAAAACACCTGATTAGGCTTGTACGTGACTCAAAATTTCCAAAAACTCCTGCACAACTAGATCCGGTTGTTCGCTGCATCGGGTAGCATCGTAATGTTTGACAAGACTGATGCCAGAATCTACAGCATATTCCATGTATATATAATACACTGTATTTAGTACATAAGCGAAAAAAATGAAACCTTATTCGATCGAGTTGCGTGAGAAAATAGTTAAAATTTATGAACAAGGTGATACCTCGATTAGAAAAGTAGCCGCCAGATTTGATGTGAGTAAAGGGTTTGTTCAAAAAATCTTAAAACAAAAACAAACCATTGGTCATGTTCAACCCAGAAAACAAGGTGGAAGTCTTAAAAGTGTGTTAAACTCGCGCACAACTGAATTGAGCCAGATGGTAGAAAAATATCCGGATAGCACGTTGTCAGAATATTGTGAATATTGGCTTATGAACTACAAGGAAGCTGTCAGCCCTAGCATGATGTGTCGTGAATTACAAAAACAAAATTTAACGCGAAAAAAAAGACCATACGCAGTAGTCAGGCTGCCACTGAAAGAGTGCAAATTCTGAGGTGTGAATATTGGGAAAAAGTGAAAAGTATTGACCCTGACAACCTCGTTTTTTTGGATGAAATGGGCGTTTTATTAGGGTTAACACGAACTCATGCACGTTCAATATGTGGTAGTAGAGTCTACGATTTAAAACCATTTTATCGGGGCGCCAAAGTCACAGTTGTCGGAGCAATTAGCTTAAAAAAAGTAGTAGGATTAATGACGCTCAATGGGTCAATGGATGGTAGAGCTTTTGAAGTCTTTATTGAACATTTTTTAGTCCCCAACTTATGGGAGGGTGCAGTAGTTGTTATGGATAATTTACCTGCTCACAAGTTGGGGACTATTGAACCATTGATACAAGCCGCTGGTGCTAGTTTACTGAACTTATCACCCTATTCTCCCGATTTCAATCCTATAGAATTATGGTGGTCGCAACTCAAATCTTTTTTACGTCAGTTCTCACCAACCACCAGCAAGATGGTTGACATCTTGCTGGCTACGGCCCTTGATTTGGTCAATCCTAAGCACTTTAAAAACTGGTTTACAAGCTGCTGCTACTGTACTTCATAAACCTGGAATACGCTGTATGAAAAGCTGGCAGATTTCATCTTGTGTTGCGTTTGCATTGGATGATGCGCTGTCAATTTTCAGTATCCCTAGCTTGTTTTGGTGGAAGATCAGAAAGTTAGCTTGTTGGTTTTGTCTCTCTGCGGGTGTTGCGAGTCGGAGTTGGGAGTTGGGGATGAAGAGAGTGGAAGTGCGATCGAGTATTTAGGCAATTTTAACTTGTGCGTCGGAGTGAAAGCAAAAACCGTTCCAGTCAATTTCATTTTCTGAGCCAGATAATTCAGTTTCACTATCAGCATTTATAGTTTTATCTAAAACAGAAGTCCTCACTACCAACTTGATGATTTTGCTGCCAGAAGTTCTTGCTACAAAATTGATGATTTTGAGACAGAAGTCCAGACTTATTAATAGGCGATCGCCAATCATTAGACTTTTTGCAAAAATAGATAATATCTGCGTTCATTTGCGTTTATCTGCGGTTAAAAACAGAAAATCCCGAACTCTTGCAAAAAGTCTAACCACCAATCTTACTTAGTCTTGTCCAAAGTCCGCGCCTCCAACCAAATAGGAATTGCAATCCAAGCAACTGCTAACAGCAAAGCAAATACCGCAAATTGAGCAGCCCAAGCTACCAATTTCTCTAAAGACACAACTTGTCCCAAGAAGTAGGATAAACTCACCATTACAGATGCCCAGCTTGCAGCACCCAGAACATTGAACAGCGAAAATTTCCAAAAAGGCATTTCTGCAATACCTGCTAGGGGGCTAGCAAAAATTCGCAGCAGTGCGATAAAACGGCCCAAAAATACGGCTTTAGCGGCATTTTTGCTAAACTGTTCTTTTAAGTCAAACAGTTGTTCTTCTCGAAAGCGGAAAAATTGTCCCAGCTTCAGCAGCAGTGGCCAGCCGCCGTACCTGCCGATCGCATAACCAAAATTTCCCCCCAATGTAGCACCAGCGATCGCACTTCCGAGCACAAACCAGTAATTCAGTTCCCCACTGCCAGCTAAAAACCCGCCAGCAATCGTAATAGTCTCGCCTGGAAGAGGAACTCCCAGATTTTCCAGCAAAATTCCCAGAAATACTGCCCAGTAGCCGTAATCACGCGCAAACTGCTGAATAGTCTCTAACGATAAAAACTCAAAAGACATTCGATACTGCCTTCGTAAACTTTTGCAAAGCTCAATACATTTATATATTGGCTCGATTCAGCCAATAGTGCAATCTTTCGCTGTGATGAAGAACACACTGTTGTCGCGATCGCTGGCCCAACTAAAAATTAGGCTTTCAGGCATACTAGATGAGTAGAGAAGTGTTGCAGTTGCGTTCTGGGCGATCGCCAGCCAGTTTCCTACTAAATTTATCACAACGGCTCTCCCCACCGATTCCACAAGGGCGATCGCCCATCCTAAAACATACGCTGAAATCCCCTGAGTCTCTTAAGAGAGTCAGCAACTAAACAAACTTATTCATACTTTACGATCGTAGGATAACTGCTATGGAATTTCCCAACTTCAACCAACCCATCGTCCTTCAACCTCACAACTGCCTCGACTCCCAAGCCGGCAGCCTCCTCCAACAACAGCTAGCCGAGATTGTGCCCGATCGCCACAAACTCTGGGTAATAGACATGGCCGCCGTAGATTTCATCGACAGTTCCGGGATCTGCGCTTTAGTCGGCGGACTCAACGCCGCCCGCCACCGGGGATGCCGCCTCGTCATCTGCAACCTCTCAGCCACAGTCAAGCTAATTTTTGAAATTACTCAACTCGACCAACTCTTTGAAATCTTCGACAGTTTCGAGCAAGTTATCTCCACTGAAACTCCGGCTTTAGTTGCTTGATTAAAATGAGATCCCAAGTTTAAATCTCAATTTTCCCAGATGCTTCAAGCAACCGCAGAGCTAATTTCAATATCATAAATAGGTTGATTTGTCAAGCAATACCAATGACAAACAAATAAATCCGGCACTTGAACGCCGACAGAAGCGATCGCAGGTGCAGCCGGAAAAGGCCAAAGTCGATCAAAACAAATCCTTTCCCCTACAAACCCGAACTGCATCAAATAAGTCGTCGGCGGCGCATTTAAAAGATTCAGCAAGCCGTAAGCCAACTCATACAACTGCTGCCGCCAAACATCCGACAAATGCACCGGTTGAGAGTAACTAAACTCGCCAGACTGCTTGTCAGGTTCCCCACCGATCACCTCAGCATACAGTGGGCCCTTTGCCGTCAACACCACAGGCAGCCAAAAATTGCCACCGCCGACGGGAAAAAGCAACTCCTGGGACACTCGATCGCGCGCCGCCGAAACATTGCCGCAAAATCGAAACACATCTTGAGCCGGAAAAACCAGATTTTCTGGCACATCCAGCGTCAAAGGACAAACGAGCGCCCCACCCGGAGCGATCGCGCCTGAATTGAGTTCCGAAAGCCCACAGATATTGACTTCTGTTAAAGGATGAGATTGAGCGATCGCCGCCTTGAGACTTGCGGCCGAATCTTTCTCACCACCCGCCACAATCAAAACCTTAGACATTGCCAAAGCTCGGCATTTGAATTCCTCGATCGTCCTCAGCATCGACGCTCGGCAGATCCAGGCCCTTAGCCTTGCGGCTCCGCACAGCGAGACGGTAAGTTACGCTTTGCAACTCAGTGTGCAACTGGCGGTTTTCCTTTTGCAGTTGATCCAATTTTTCCTTAATTGGCTCGATGCGCTCGGCAAACTTCTGGCGGTAAACCCCAGGCAATTCCTGAACCACCTGTTCTAGCATCCGAGAGCGATCCGTCAATTCTTGCACCGACTGCCGCAGTTGGTAAACCTCAGCATCCCGCTCTGCGATTTGTTCCTGATAAAAACCCACCTGTTCTTCAACAGCTTGGAGTTGTTCCCGCATTGCCTGCATTTGAGCTTGGTGGCGATCGGAAACTTCCGGCGCCGGCACAAAATTAGAATTGCCCTTCACCAGCCTGAAAAGTTCTTGAGACAACTGCTGCACCAATTGGTCGCGCATTTGCAGCTCTTCGGTGAGACGAGATACCTCTGATTGCAATTCTTTGGAGCTTACAAGTTTAGTTTGATTCACGATGACTCTCAGCTTTTGTTATATAATGTGTTTCTATTTAAAAATATCTTTCCCTTACCGCAGAGGCAAGAGGCATTTCAAAAGTTTTGAACCCATTAGGCTAAATCTAGCCAGCGGCCCGATGTCAAGGGTAAAGCTCAGTCTAACTCAAATCAGGCATCCACGTCATCACGTTAGTTTCTTGCTATAGAGACAGGTAAAGTCCTAGGTTTTTTGTCAATAAACCAGGTGTCTTAGCTTTTTCTGAGAATAGTGCAAGAGCTTAGGTGTAACCAGTCACAGCAGAAAGCACTTTGCCAGCTTCGTCCACGGTGCTGCCAAAACAGATAATGCCGTCCTCGTGACCGGCCATGGCCAGAATTTTGCGATCGGCCAAATTCTCCTCCTCAAAAAGTCTAAACATTTCTAAGGCCATCTGGGGAGTGCCGTAAGGTATTTCTTTTCTAGTAGTAGGAATTTTAAACAGCAGTTGCTGCCATAGCTTAGGATTATGGACGTGAATTATCGCGCCAACATCCTCTCTGTGAAGGTATAGGGCCCCATGAGTCAGGGACTCCGACGAAGCTTGTACGGGCCCCCGGCAACCGAGGTAATTTTGTTCTAAGTTAAATTTGGTAACAGTACAGTATGATTCTGGTCCCAGAGTCTTCAAGTGGGCAGTCTGGGTTCCCGAAATCACAAATTGGCAAGAATTTTCGAGTCTGACGCTGACGTTGCCAAACCCTATGCCATTTTCGTAGACGCCAATTAATCCCCAATCGTGGAGCCGATCGCGCCAGTGCATCAAATCTGCTATGTTCCGGGCAGCTACAGGGTCTGCTTCTTCCCAGTCACAGCGGTACTTAACGACTCCTTCATCCATCCCTTTTTTTGTCCGAGCTGACACGACAGACATGACCAAAGCTGAGACTTCATCGAAGTTGTCAAGAAGTTGTCAAACAGCTTTTTTTGCCTGCTGCCTTATGTCTCGGTGCATAAGTGCCTTAACTAATCTACATTCCAGTGTCGCCGTAATTAGCGATCGACATTAGCAAAAAGTAAGCTACGAAAGAAGAACCAATTATTCCAAAAATCATGGTTTTGCCTCTAGGTGATTACAAAAGTTCAATATGAAAATTGACCTTTTCAGTCGGGGAGTTTGATTCCAGGCTTTTGCCCGATCAAGTTTTTGATGTGAAACTACATAACCTCCCTGAATCGGTTATCTCTCTATACTACAGCATTTCTACTGAGTTTAACTCTACCTTAATAAATATTTAAGGATAAATTACCCCTTAATCCGGTAACTCCGGTAAAAAGCAACCGTACATTTACTTATTTTTTACGATTATATCTGCATTATTATTTAAGCAAGAATCAAGCGGAACACAAAAAATATTTTTTGCCCGTCTGGGACGAACTGGCCCAATCTTCGCGTGTTCTAGGTTAGTCAACACCTATGTCGATCGAGCAATTTTTAGCTCCGGGGCATCCTAGAAGGTAAGAAACCGGATTGAGGGTAATATCATGTCGGGTAAAATCACCACAACGCCAGCTCGCGTCAGCGGGTTCACTAAAATCTGTAGTAGTAGTGTAAGCTATAGATCCCCTAAACCCGCGCCTACCTAAAGGGGGAGAGTTGATGACCGAACCAGATATAAGTCCTATTAAGAAAAAAACAAGCCGATCGAGCAGTGATGACTTGATCGGCTAAATTTTTCTGTGAAGCGCGATCGCTCGCAGCCCTTTAAATGTGGAAGTGATACAAAATGCTGCCGTCGTCTTTAATTTCGCAATTGGCATTAAAAACTTCAGCTTGTTGGTTCAAAAAACGCTGAGCGACATCCGGCGACAGCCGCGTTTCCATCGCAAACCGCACCAGAGTGATTTCGCCGCGGCCTTCTTTGATCAATCGGTACAAAGCACTTTGGAGCCTTTCGCTCTCTTCTCGCTGAAAAGCTGCTTTGTACTTCCAATCCGCCACCGAAGGAATCAAACCGCGACTGACCAAAATCGCCAACAGCAACCCAATTCCCAAAATCAGAGGCACTGTCGGATCACTCGTAGGCGTCGCCACAATTTGCGGCACTGTAGCGGCGGCCAAACTGCTAACCATTTCTTTTTCCGAAGCTTGCGTATCCGCCATTGCAAGCTGAGTTTTGTTGTAAAAGTCTTGCTGAAGCTTCATTTGCTGCAACAGACGAGCGCGTTCTCTTTCGTATTGGTCGAGTTTTTGCTGAGCTTGTTTCAGGTCTTGAGTGACTTGTGCCAAGCGTTGGTTGAGCGACTGATTGACTGATTGCCACCGATATCTGTTAATCAGGCGGCTTTTTTCAACCATGCCCTTCATCAACATATCCGCCGTTTGGATTGCTTGCTCCTGATCGAGCGAGCGATACCCAACCACAATTTGTAGGGGTTGTTCCGGCTTAGAAATCTTGACACTAGCATTTTGTCGAACTTGCTGGGGCGACAGCTTAACTGCATCTGCCACTGCTTTGACAACATTATCTGCTAGGAGAACCTCTGGGGTCAGTTGCTCTCCCTGCTTGAGAATTGTCGTGCCTGTGGTCGAAAATTTGACTGGCGGATTATTAGAGGTGAGAGTGCCTTGAGCCATGAATCCGGGGGGCGGGGCGAGGCGGTAGGCCAGGGCGCCTGAAATACCCATAATTACAGCAAAACTGCCTAAGGCAATCCATCTGTATTGATGTGCTGAAGATCTAAAACGTAAATTTCCCATTTTGATAGTCAAGTCATAACATTCGCTTGCCGCAGCTACTGCCAAACGCCAGAGCGATCGTTTCTTTCTGGTTAGTCAAATTGACTGCTGAAAATTTTCTCAGTTTGTACCTAAAAGCTATTAGCTTTTGAGAGTTGTCAATATTCATGAGTCCAAAAAACCGATCGCGCTTTTATTTGATCCGAGCTATAACTTCAGTTTTTGTCCTTAATAATTAATCTGTAACAAGGCTTCTGGAAGTCTACTGGCATCAGCCTAGCACTCAGGCGTGCGAGATCCTCGCCTCCCCGTGTTTGTTGACATTCAAAACTGTCTCCTTTTCACCCTTGGCAATCCTCCAATTATCTTACGTCTTGGCGTCTTGCGGACGCGGTTGAAGAATAAAAAAAACCTTAAATAATCTGCCTAAAAACTTAACAAGCAAGAATTATACCATGCACTTAAGAGTTTGCTGCAAATTAAAAAAAATTGTGGATCGGGGGGCGAGACCAGATCCACATATTCACATAACAATTATGGTTCGATCGGTTGATGGTTTGATCGAGCTCGCCTAGGCGAATGTTCAGAAGCCGATCGGCAAAATAAGACCCTCGCGGGCCATAACAGCCTTCGGAAAAGCAATTTGCACGTCTTCGGCGATGCGATCGAGAAAATCGTCTGTGTGAGCCGGATCATGGTGAAAAATCACCACTCGTTTCACCCTGGCCTCCTTAGCCATTCTCACCGCTTCCTGCCAAGTCGAGTGTCCCCAACCCACCTTCGGAGACTTGGGGTTGTGATATTCCTCGTCTGTGTACATCGCATCGTAAATCAGCACATCAGCGTCGAGGGCTAAATTGTAGACATTCTCATCTAGCCGATCGGGAAAATGTTCAGTATCCGAACAATAAACAACAGATCGTCCCTGCCAAGTCACCCGATATCCCATAGCAGTATTGGGGTGATTCAGAGAACCCGTCCTAATCTCAATATCATCCAGCATCATCGTCTGGTTGTGATTGAGTTCGTAGAAATTCAAATCTGCTTGCAAACCCATCAGCGGCACCGGCGAATTCGAGTGGAGCACCCGTTCGACAAAGTGCCTTTTCATGCAATCTCCATCCGGCGGAGTCGCGCCGTAAATATCAAAGCTATTGCCACGGATGAAAGCTGGGGCGAACAGCGGGAAACCTTGAATGTGATCCCAGTGATAGTGAGTAAAAAACATATAAGCTTGCACGGGCATTTCTTGCACCAACTGGTCTCCCAGCATCCGCAAGCCTGTTCCGCCGTCAAAAATCAAGCGTTTGCCAGCGACTCGCATTTCCAAACAAGAAGTATTGCCGCCGTAGCGAACAGTTTCCTGTCCGGGTGTCGGAACACTGCCCCGCACGCCCCAGAACTGTACTACAAAATCATCTATACCTTTTATTGATTCGGAGGGTTGAGGGCAATCAACGGGAGTTGCCGCTACAGAGGACAAGCTGATTTCCATTTTAAAATTCAGGCTTTAAGGTTCCACATTGTCCGTGATGGCGCAGCAGATGGTCGCACAACACTAAAGCTACCATTGCTTCCACCATTGGCACAGCTCTTGGCAAAACGCAAGGGTCGTGCCGTCCCTTGGCAGCCAGCAGCGTTTCTTCGCCTTCTCGGGTAACGGTGCGCTGCTGCTGGCGAATTGTCGCAGTGGGCTTGAATGCCGCCCGCAAAATGATATTTTCGCCGTTAGCAATCCCACCCTGAATTCCGCCAGAGCGATTCGTCACTGTACGAATTACACCCTTATCATCAGTATAGTATTCATCATTATGTTCGCTGCCCTTGAGCAGAGTCCCGGCAAACCCGGAACCTATTTCAAAGCCTTTGCTGGCGGGCAAGGACATGATGGCTTTTGCTAAGTCGGCTTCGAGTTTGTCGAATACGGGCATTCCCAGCCCTTTGGGTACGTTGCGGGCGACGCATTCGACTACACCGCCGATCGAATCTCCACTATCCCGAACTTTTTCGATTAGTTCAATCATTCTTTCGGCACATTCGGCATCGGGACAGCGGACGATGTTGCTTTCTACTTGTTCTAAGGTAACAGTGTCCGGGTCGGCGACACATTCTAAGTCTTTGATGCGTTTGACGTAGCCGACTATTTCGACTCCTGCTGCTTGTTTGAGAATTTTTTTTGCGATCGCCCCTGCTGCTACTCTACCAATTGTCTCTCTCGCGGACGATCGACCTCCGCCTTGCCAGTTACGAATTCCGTACTTGGCATCGTAGGTAGCATCAGCGTGAGAAGGGCGGTAAGTTGTCGCCATTTCGCCGTAATCTTGGGGGCGAGTGTCTTGATTACGGACTAAAATTGCGATCGGCGTTCCCAAAGTTTTGCCTTCAAACACCCCGGACAGAATTTCGCAGGTATCTGCTTCTTTGCGGGGCGTAGTAATTTTGCTTTGGCCGGGGCGACGGCGATCGAGTTCTGCTTGAATTTCCGATGCGTCGATCGACAGCAGAGGCGGGCAACCGTCAATTACTACTCCGACACCGCCGCCGTGAGATTCCCCAAATGTCGATATCCGAAATAAATGCCCAAATGTGTTCCCCATGATGCTTTAGCCTGACACCTAATAATTTTTAGCTTAAATGGAATAGAGATTTACTGTATTTATGAAAAATATACCATTGACGAGTAGGCGACAGGCGATCGCCTCACAGCATCACTCCCTTCCCACCCCTAGAAGAATATCTACCAGGGAGAGAGGGAGAGACAGAGAATAGGAGATATCTGGAAACAAACTTAAATTCATCCGTATATCCGTGTCCGAATCCGTGTTGTGCCTTCCTTCTTCTTTAGTCTTCGTGTTCTTCAAAAGGATCTCTCAATTCCTTAGCGGGAGGGCCGAAAGCCGTGTAGATCGAGAAACCGGTGATGGCCACCAGACACACACCGAGAGAAATGCCGAGAACTGCTGCAGGTTCCATATTTGTGATCGATTATGAGTGTTCCACTCTATAATATTACAAAAAATAACAATCCGTCTGAAAGTCTCGTGATTTTAGGCGCTGTACGGTATGGCAGCCAACCCTCACTCCCCCTTCTCCCAGTCCCCCATGCGGCATTTCTGAGAAATTGCGATCGCAATTAGCGGTAGAAATATGTCAAACTTTTCTGTAGAGATTCATTGCAGGTGACTTATGGCACAACGGACTTGGTTAGGAGATATACTCAAACCCCTTAACTCGGAATACGGCAAGGTAGCCCCCGGCTGGGGAACCACGCTGTTGATGAGCGTGTTCATTGGACTGTTTTTCGTGTTCTTGTTGATTATTTTGCAAATCTACAACTCTTCTCTGATTCTGGAGAGTGTGGATATGGATTGGTCGAGTCTCGACCGCTAAAAATTGATCGCAAAACAGTAAGGCTAAAAGTAAAAGCTGAGGGTGGAGGAGAAAGGGTAAAAGCTAAGTTTTCCCGTTTTTCCTTACCCTTTCCGATTACTTTTGCCCTAAATAAACAAAAACTAACTAAACAAATTGCTGGAGAAAAACCATGAATATTTTTGGCATTGGTTTGCCCGAAATGGCAGTTATTTTTACGATCGCCCTATTGGTATTTGGCCCGAAAAAATTACCTGAAATCGGTCGGAGTATGGGGAAAGCTATTCGGGGCTTTCAAGACGCTTCGCGGGATTTTGAGTCGGAGTTCACGCGGGAAGCTAAGCAGTTAGAAGAAGCAGTAGCAACTAGCAGCAAACAGGAAACTGAAAAACTCGCAGCCGCTACTCCTAAGAAGGAAGATAGCACAGACAGTTAAATGAACAACCCTCAGAAGTCGGAAACACCAGCGGAGTTAGTGATTCCCCAGCTAATAGTTGGGTTAGGCAATCCCGAACCTAAATACGATCGCACCCGACACAACATAGGCTTTAATGCTGTCGATGCCTTGGCTAAATCTTGGCAGATTTCGCTGTCGGAAAATCGCAAATTTCAAGGCATATTTGGCGAGGGAAATCGGCCGCGGGGACAGAAAATCCGCTTGCTGAAACCGCTTACTTACATGAATCTGTCGGGTCAAGCGATTCGGGCGGCGACGGATTGGTACAAGATACCTGCTGAGTCGGTATTAATAGTATACGATGATATGGATTTGCCGATCGGGAAATTGAGAATGCGGCTTGCCGGTTCTGCCGGCGGGCACAACGGCATGAAATCGACAATTTCTCATTTGGGTACAGACAAATTTCCCCGCTTGCGGATTGGCATCGGCAAACCTCAAAACGATGCTGCTAAAAATGAGAAAGATACGATTTCCTTCGTGTTAGGAAAATTTTCCTCAGAGGAAAGTCAGTTAGTAGAGAAAGTGCTTAAACTGGTTGTAGAAGCTGTGGAACTAAGTCTGCACCAAGGAGTAGAAAAAGCCATGAGCCTTTACAATAGTCGCACAATTGCAGAAACAAACGCGGAAACAAAAAGGTGAGTTCGAGACGTTTGCCTGAAACAACTGCATATGTCCGGGTTACTGGTCAATCTTGGCAAAAAGGCACGATTGAGGGTGAAGTGACTGCCGGCAATTTTGAGTGGCAGTTTCAGTGGCGTTTCACGTCAGAAAAAACACTGATTCTTGAGCCTTCTCAGGGTAGGGCATTGATTCAGGAACCGCTGCACCGTTTTCTGGAAAAATGGGATTATCAGCTTGAACCGGGCGGGGATTATTCGTTTACGGTTCGGGCTGAGTTTTAAAATCTTGGTAATGGGAAATGTGGAAAAGGCAATCGGGAATAAAAACTTCCTCTCGTAAGATATCCCGATTCCAGTAATTCTTTAATTAATCACGGGAAAAGGCTGTAATGGGAAATTGGGAAATGGCGATCGGGAAGGCAAACTTTCTCTAATAGGAGGTCCCGATTCCAGTGATTCTTTAATTAAAGCAGGTGGCGTCCCTTCTCGGTAAGCCCCGCAATAATACATTGTCAAAACAGCTTTGTAAGCCCAGTGATTGGAAGGTACATCGGTAAAAGGATTTGGCAGGGTTTCAACCTGATTCTGGATGCAAGCATCGAGAACTTGTTCTCGCGTTTGCTGCACTTGAACTAAAGAATTATTTGGCTTGACTTGTGCGGTATTTTGTGCGTTTGCCGGAGCTAACAAACCTGTGTACATTAACAGTGTAGCAGTGCCAAAGATGCTGAGTTTCATAAGTTTATAAATTTCTGAATTAGTTGGGTGGTAGTGAGGACTTTAGTCCTCCAAGTTGTGGCAAATAAGGACTCTTCGTCCTTACTCGAAACCTTTGGAATGTTCAGACATTTTTCGCATTCCCAATGCCAAGACACTCAAAAACAACAGCCCGATCGCCCCAGCTAGCGGATTGCCGTTAACTCCTGTCACCCAGTCGGGAACAGATGCCGAATATCGCACTAACTGCCCGATGTTAATGATGTAATATCCCCAGACTAAACCTGCATGAAGCCCGATCGACAAACCGAGGCGATTTTGGCGCGCTCTTTTTCCCCAAACCAAAATCAAACCCAGCAACAACAACCCCGGAAACTGCGGCCAACTCCGCAGCATTGCTACCACAGGCTTGATAAAATGAGATAGGGCAAACACCAGGCTATTTGCCCACAGAGATATTTTATAATTGTAATCCCGCTGCAACTCGTCCAGCAACCAACCACGGAATACCAACTCTTCCGCAAAACCGACTCCAAGGGCGCTTAACAGCCCTTCTGCGATGATTCTCGGCACATTATCAGAATTTTGCCACGCGACTAAGCCGAACAGCCCTTGCACCGCAAATAAGCTGAAAGTGAGCAAAAGCCCGATCGCCAATCCGATTAAAAGCTCAAAACCGTTTTTTCGCGTATTGATTAAACCGTAACTTTTGAGTAATTGGGTTTGTCCGTAAACCTGTTTTCCCCAGCGCGGCACTAGGAACAGAAACTCGGTAAACAACAATCCCATTGTCAGAATAGTTGCTAGGTTACTATCTTTAACTAAGAGATAAATTGGTGCTGCTAGCGGCAGCCAAATTGCTAGCAAGATTAATAGGAAAATTATCACACGTAAAGGAAATGGATAACTGGCTATTATTTGGAGGCGGTTAATCATTGGTTACAATTTACTTGCTGAGAAATTTTAATTTTTAGTAAAAATAAACATAGCACGGGTCGGACGCATGAGTGAAACAGTCAACAACACTGTCGCTTAAATGAGTGACACTCAAATGGTGTAGCACAAATAAGTGTCACTCCAAAAAGCGACTGTAAACTCTCCAATACTGCCACTTATATATGGAGTATCAGAATATGAAAGGATAAATAAAAATGTCTCAGCAAGATCCTACAAGTATCGATTTAACCAGTAGTGATTTTTCGTTTGGAGAAATGTCAGTCGATGACATAGCTGCGATCGCAGCAATAGAGGCTGGAATTAGCGATCCAACACATCCAATCGAGGGCGAAACCGCACCAATACCTAGCATCCCACCGCTACCGATCGCACCGACCGCAATTGTGATCGCCAAACGGCCCGTCAGTGGGCGCTACCGCGGTACATTAGGCAGCTTTCAACTCGAACTCCGGGTTGACGTTGATCGCACTCGACCAATGAAGCGGTTAAGCGGCGACTTCTTCCAAGTCAGCGGCGGTACGACTACCTATTTTGGCTCCTTTATCGTCGATGCGCCGACGATAACGGTAACAGCTTCTCAAGTCGTCATCAAGGGCCTCGGAAGCTTTACCTTTGCCGCCGGATCTCCCGTAATACAGGTGACTATCCAGCGCAAGTTCATCTTCCAGCCGCAGGCGCCAGCAACGGTGGAATTTTTCACAAAGGGCGGAGTCGCCGGAGCAACTTACACTTGTGTCTTCGAGTCTGTCTATTTCCGCAGTCTGCGACTAGAAACAGACCAGGTTTCCGATGTTGTCACTCCCATATTCAGCAGCTACAACACGGGTTCCCTGCCGTCGGGGGGGCCAGCGCGCAACCTCAGCGTCGTCAGTTCCTATGCAGAAGCTGGGATCGAGATGATCGCAACAGCAGGAAACAACGTCATCAATATCGATGAAGCTGGTGCGGGCGCTAAATGGAGCAACTCAGAACTGCACGCTTCGATGCAGAAACACTTCACCTTGTGGCAGGATTTGCCGCAGTGGGCTGTTTGGCAGGTAGTTGCTCAACTTCACGACCTGGGCCCAGGGCTCTACGGCATCATGTTTGACCAGCAAGGGAAGCAGCGGCAAGGCTGCGCCGTTTTTCATCAAGGTATAGGCGGAGAAACTGCCGAAAAGCTGCGATTGCAGCTCTACACTTATGTTCACGAGCTGGGGCATAGCTTTAACTTGCTGCACTCGTGGCAAAAGTCCTTGGCGACGCCCCCCGGTACGAATCGCCCGCTGTCGTTGTCTTGGATGAACTATCCCTTTAATTACCCAGCACCGGGTGGCGAGGCTACCTACTGGAGCCAGTTTGCGTTTCAGTTCGACAATGAGGAGGTCATCCATCTCCGCCATGCGTTCCGCAACAATATTATTGTGGGTGGAAACGACTTTGCGATCGGCTCTGGTCTGGGCCAGGAAGTGATGGCTGATCCGATTCGCGATGAGTCGGGACTGACTTTCAGGATCTCAACCAACCAAAAGAGCTTCGCCCTCGGTGAGCCTGTGGTACTGGAATTAATGCTGGGAACGACCGCTGCAGGCGGGCGCCGGGTGCATACTTGGCTGCATCCGAATTGCGGCTTGGTCAAAATCGTGATTCGCAAGCCTAGTGGCGCAGTTGTGGTTTATGAACCGCTAATCGATCATTTAGTCGGTCAGCGAGAAAGCACGATCGCGCGGGATGATGTAATTCCAGAAAGCGCATATATCGGCTATGGCAAAGACGGATTTTATTTCGATCAACCCGGAAATTACCGGGTACGGGCGGTCTATGGGGCTTTGGACGGTTCAGAGGTATTCTCGGATATCATCACTATTCGCGTTCGCTATCCTGTGACGCCAATTGAGGAAGAATTGGCCGCTCTGTTTATCGGCGACGAACAGGGTTCTTTGTTCTATTTGCTGGGTTCGGATGATGAGTCTTTGCGAAGCGGTAACGATGCTTTTGAGGAAGTTCTAGCAAAATATCCGAAACACGCGATGGCAAACTATGTTCGGATGGTGAAGGGTATCAACGCTAGCCGTGACTTTAAAACGATTACCGACGATCGTGAAACCCGGGTGATTGTACGCCCTGCGGAGTTGGATGAAAGCGCCAAGTTGCTGACAGCAGTCGCCGATTCCAATATTCTCGACCCTGTTTCGGCACAGATGTCCCTTTCCTGTTTAGCTGAGGTTCAGGCTAAAACCGGCGATGAGGATGCTGTTAGCAAAACTTTTAGCAAAATCTCAGCAATGGAAGTCAAGACATTGCGAGCGGCAGCCAAAAAGTGAATTGGTGAATTACCCTGAAGATTGCTTTACTTTATTTTAAACTAAATGAGTAAAGCAATTTTTGTTAGTTTGTACAAAACACTGCTAGCAACAACTTCACAGCATTAATGATAAGTCTGTTGTTGGTTCGACACCTGATAATTCTGTTGGCACTTTTGGCGATCGGGTCTACCTGCGTACCCGATCGCCCCCACGCAGATTTTTTGACCCCTTACCATTACCAAGTGAGTACCACTATGCGTTTATTTATCAAACTTCGCGACGGTTTCAGCAATAACACCGTGACTGTAGAAGTGAATGAACAGGAAGTCTATCGCAAGTCTGGCGTGACTACGGATTTGACGATTTCCTTCGCGGATGCGGTGGAAGTTCCTGTTGAGGAATCCACAGTTAAGTTGAAGGTAGCTGTGGAGGGTGGCCAGACGCAGACAAAGGAAATTCGGGTGCAAGAGACTCCTTTTGTTGATGTCTGGATCGTGGGCGGAAAAATGGAGTTGCGAGTATCCAAGGAAGAGATGCCGATGCTTTAGCAACTCGCCGATTCCACGGGAGATTAAACATTGAAATCTTGCGGTTATTTCCTAATTGTGCAAAGCAGATTTTTGGGCGCTGCGAACTGGTGCGGGCTGTACACAGCAGACAGAAACAGGTACAATATCATTGTATCTGTTGCAACTTTAGGTAAAATAAGTTAAAAAGCCAGGTGACAATGACTGAAGCCTCCGATTTTTCAAATGTCGATCGAGAATTAGATGACACAATTTTAAGCTTCGCAGACATTCAGGCAGAACTCAACCTGCGCCACGCTAAAGATGCTCTGCGAGATATAGTAGAAAATCTCGACTTGACTGTTCAAGAGCGAACTGGACTAGAACCGGAAATTGGTGGGTTAGAGAAAATGCTCGACAAGCTAGAGCGCGCTTGCGTGCAAATAGCTGTGTTTGGGATGGTGGGAAGGGGAAAATCTTCGGTTTTGAACGCGCTGCTAGGTCAAAATGTGTTTGAAACTGGCCCGACTCACGGGGTGACTCGCACGACGACTATCGGCCAGTGGGATGTCGGAGAGGGAATTGATGAGAATTTGCCCGATGGCTTACGCCCCCCTACGCTACGACTTTCGCCAGTTATTTACCGTTTGTCGCAAGTTGAATTAGTCGATACTCCGGGAATAGATGAAGTTGACGGAGAAACTCGCGAACTTTTAGCCCGCCGCGTTGCTCAACAAGCAGATTTGATTTTGTTTGTGGTTGCTGGCGACATTACGAAGGTGGAATACGCAGCACTTTCGCAGTTGCGAGAAGCGGGAAAACCGATGTTATTAGTGTTTAATAAAATTGACCAGTATCCTGATGCAGACAGGCTGGCAATTTATCATAAAATTCGAGACGAGCGCGTCAGAGAATTGTTGTCTCCCGATGAAATTGTGATGGCGGCGGCTTCGCCTTTGACGGCGAGGGCGGTGCGCCGTCCTGACGGAAGTATGGGTGTGCAAATGACTCGCAGTTTGCCACAAGTGCAAGATTTAAAATTAAAGATTTTGGAGATTTTAGACCGGGAAGGCAAATCTTTGGTCGCGCTGAATACGATGCTGTGTGCGGGGGATATTAACGAGCAGTTGGTGCAGCGAAAAATGGAGATTCGAGATGACGCGGCTAATCGCATTATCTGGAACGGGGTAATGACTAAAGCGGTGGCGATCGCACTTAATCCAATTACTGTAGTTGATATTCTTAGCGGTGCGGTAATTGATGTGGTGATGATCTTAACTTTATCTAAAGTTTACGGCATTGCGATGACGGAAGCGGGCGCGGTGGAATTGCTGCAAAAGATTGCGATTAGTATGGGGGGAATTACTGCGGGTGAATTGTTGGCTAATTTTGGTTTGAGTTCTTTGAAAGGCTTGTTGGGTTTGGCGACGCCGGCGACGGGGGGTTTGGCTTTAGGGCCTTATTTGTCTGTGGCGGTGACGCAAGCTGCGATCGCGGGGGTTTCTTCCTACGGAATCGGTCAAGTTACTAAGGCTTATTTGGCTAATGGTGCTTCTTGGGGAGATGATGGGCCAAAGGCTGTGGTGAGCAAGATTTTGTCTTCTTTGGATGAGGATTCTATTTTAAATCGGATTAAGGAGGAGTTGCGCGCTAAGTTGGATTTGGGAAGTGTGGAAAAACAGAAATCTTAGTAGTCGTTAGTCATTAGTCATTAGTCATTAGTCATTAGGAGGAATTACAAATTGCCAATAGCTGATGCCCGATGCCCGATGCCCAATTCCTAATATTATGTTACTAACCATCTCTACAACTCGCGTCCCTGCTACAGATTTGGGTTATTTGCTGCACAAACATCCCGATCGCCATCAATCCTTTCCCATGACTTTCGGGCAAGCCAGCGTGTTTTATCCAGAGGCAAATGCAGAAAGGTGCACGGCCGCTTTACTCTTAGATGTCGATCCGGTTGGTTTGGTGCGGGGCAAGTCGAAATCGGGTGATCGCCCCCTCGAACAATACGTGAACGATCGCCCCTACGTTGCCTCTTCGTTTCTGTCTGTCGCCCTCGCCAAAGTCTTTAGTACAGCTCTATCCGGTCGCTGCAAAGACCGCCCAGAACTCGCAGAAACAGCTATTCCTTTGACAGTTAATCTGTCGGTTTTGCCCTGTCGCGGTGGCGAGAAGTTCCTGCGGCAAATGTTTGAGCCCCTTGGCTATCAAGTCGCAGCAAAACCCCTGATTCTTGACGAGCAATTTCCCGATTGGGGCGCGAGTCCTTACTTTTCTGTGGAACTGCAAAATACAGTTCGTTTGGCGGATTTGTTAAGCCATCTTTACGTGATAATTCCCGTGTTGGATGACGACAAACATTATTGGGTGGGCGATGAGGAAATTGAGAAGTTATTGCGTCACGGCGAAGGTTGGTTGAACGCGCATCCCGCCCGCGAACAAATTGCCAACCGCTATCTGAAACGCCAGCGCCGTTTGACGCGAATTGCTGTGGCACAGTTAGGAGAAGAAGATAATATTTACCCTGATGAGCTCGAAGTTTCTCATCAGCAAGAAGAGGAAGTTTTAGAACAGCGAATTAGCTTGAATCAAGAGCGTTTGGGAGCTGTGACGGAGGTTTTAAAGGAAAGTGGTGCTAAGCGAGTGGTAGATTTGGGCTGCGGTGAGGGAAAACTGCTGAAATTGCTTTTGAAAGAAAGCTCGATCGAACAAATTACAGGCGTCGATGTGTCCTATCGCGCATTGGAAATTGCCAGGGAACGTTTGCAAATCGATCGATTGTCTCCCGCACAACAATCTCGGATTCAACTAATTCAAAGTTCGCTAATTTATCGGGACACCCGCTTGACTGGTTTTGATGCGGCGGCGGTAATTGAAGTGATCGAACATCTGGATTTAGAACGGTTAGCTGCTTTTGAGCGGGTTTTGTTTGAATTTATCCGACCCAAAAGTGCGATCGTCACAACTCCAAATATTGAATATAACGTTAGGTTTGAAAACTTGCCTGCGGGCAAATTTCGCCACCGCGATCACCGTTTTGAGTGGACGCGCGCAGAGTTTCAGACTTGGGCGAATGGGGTTGCTGAACGGTTTGGTTTTGGGGTGGAGTTTCGCTCCGTTGGATCGGAGGATTTGGAAGTGGGTTCGCCTACGCAAATGGCAGTATTCGGTCAGTGAAAATAATACCCACGGTCTGTTTGTGCTTACAATATAGTTAAACTTGGAAAAATGCAGGCTTCCGCTATGAGTAAATCTATTCAAACCCAGATCGTTACAATTGACAATTCTCAGGGCATTCGCATTCCCAAATCTTTGTTAGATCAAATTGGTATTAGCGAAGCAGTAGAAATCGAAGTTCACGGCGATCGGATCGTCATTCGTGCAGCCCAAAAACCGCGTGCCGGCTGGGAGGAAGCGTTCGCAAAAATGGCACAGCAACATGATGATGTCCTTCTTGATGATGTCACCACTACGGAGTGGGAGAAGCTTGAGTGGCAATGGTAGTCAAACGTTTTGATGTTTTTAACTGGTTCCCAGGCACAGCCCATTGCTGACAACTTAAGACTAAAACCCATAATAAATTTCGCTTTTAGTCGAAGGCTCGATCCCCCTAAATCCCCCTTAGTAAGGGGAGTAGGGGTTGACTTTGAGAAATACTCTTGTCCCCCCCCTTATTAAGGGGGGTTAGGGGGGATCGATACTTCGATACAAACAAGAGAGACGCTCGGTTTTACGCTAACTTTTCACGCCTTGGGCAGAGCCTAGTAACGAGTAAAAATCTATACTATTAAACAATGAAAATTACGCTTCCAGAACTATCCCTAGTCGTTCTCATCGGTGCATCCGGTTCCGGCAAATCCACCTTTGCGCTGCAGCATTTCCTACCTACAGAAATCATTTCATCGGATTACTGCCGCGGTCTGGTTTCCGACGACGAAAACAATCAAGCGGCCACCGCTGATGCTTTTGAAGTATTGCATTTAATCGCTGCTAAACGTCTGGCCGCAGGTAAGTTAACTGTAATTGATGCCACCAACGTTCAGCCGGAAAGTCGCAAATCATTGTTGGAATTAGCCCGAAAATATCATTGCTTTTTGGTTGCTATTGTGCTAGATTTACCAGAAAAATTGTGTGCCGATCGCAATCAACAACGTGCAAACCGCAATTTTGGAAATCATGTAATTCGCCGCCACGTTCAGAATTTAAAGCGATCGCTCAAATCTCTAGATAGGGAAGGATTTCGCTACGTTTACGTCCTCCGTTCCCCAGAGGAAATCGAGGCCGTGGAAGTCGAAAGACAACCGCTGTGGAACAACCGCAAACACGATCGTGGCCCTTTTGACATCATCGGCGACGTTCACGGATGCTGCGACGAATTGGAGCAATTGCTGCAACAGTTGGGCTATCAAATTATCGAAAAATCCAGCGAATCCGATTTGGGTAATTTTCCCACCTACGCGCACCCGGAAGGGCGTAAAGCCGTGTTTTTGGGCGATTTGGTCGATCGGGGCCCGCGCATTCTCGACACCCTCAAACTCGTGCGAAACATGGTACTCGCAGAAACAGCTTTGTGCGTACCTGGAAATCACGACATCAAACTGCTGCGAAAACTCAACGGCAAAAATGTCAAAATCAACCACGGACTCGAACAAACATTAGCAGAAATTGCCGCTTTACCGGATGAATGGCGCGAATCAGCAGTCCGAGAAATTCGCCAATTTTTAGATAGTTTGATTGGGCATTACGTCCTCGATGGCGGAAAATTAGTCGTCGCCCACGCCGGGATGAAAGCTGAATTTCAGGGACGCGCATCGCGCCGTATTCGAGATTTCGCCTTGTACGGAGAAACAACTGGCGAAATCGATGAATTCGGCTTGCCCGTCCGCTACAATTGGGCCGCCGAATATCGAGGTCAGGCAGCGGTTGTTTACGGACACACCCCGGTTCCAGAAACAGAATGGTTGAACAATACAGTTGATATTGACACCGGCTGCGTTTTCGGAGGCAAACTAACAGCTTTGCGGTATCCCGAAAGAGAATTTCTCAGCGTTCCTGCTGCTAGAATTTACTGCGAACCTGCCAAACCGATCCTCTTTCAAGACAGCCAAACTCCACTTAACAATAGAGACATCAATTCACCCATTATCACTAGCGGTTTGGCGGCAGTGAATATCACCGCCCAACAGCAGTTTGATGACGTACTGAACATTAGCGAAGTACTAGGAAAACGCATTATTTCTACTCGCTTGCAAAGTAACATTACGATTAAAGAAGAAAATGCGATCGCAGCCCTAGAAGTAATGAGTCGGTTTGCCGCCAATCCCAAATGGCTGATTTATTTGCCGCCCACGATGTCTCCCGCTGCTACCTCCAAAGAACCAGGACTTTTAGAACATCCAGCCGAAGCATTTAGTTACTACCAACAGCAGGGCATATCGACAGTTGTGTGCGAAGAAAAGCACATGGGTTCCCGTGCAGTTGTGATTGTTTGCCGCGACGCATCGGCAGCTTTACGCCGCTTTGGCATTCTCAGCGAGAGTATCGGCATTTGCTACACCCGCACGGGACGGCATTTTTTCGATAATTCTACCTTAGAAAGAGAATTTTTAGCGCGGGTAAATGTCGCTTTGACTGCGAGCAATTTTTGGGAGAAATTTCAAACCGATTGGGTGTGTTTGGACTGCGAATTAATGCCTTGGTCAGCCAAAGCTCAAGGTTTATTGAAAGAGCAATACGCCGCCGTGGGAACAGCATCTCGTCACGGGTTTGCGGAGGCGATTAAGAACTTAGAACAGGCACAGCAGCGGGGAGTTGAAATTAATTCTTTGCTAACCAGCTATCAAGAGCGAGCCGAACTAGCCGATCGCTATGTTCATGCCTATCAGCGCTACTGCTGGCCAGTGAAATCGCTCTTGGACCTCAAATTAGCGCCTTTCCACATCTTGGCAACCGAGGGAACTGTTCACACTGACAAAAATCACTGTTGGCACATGGAACAGATTTCACAAATTTGTAAAGCTGACCCTGAATTGCTGTTATCTACTGAATACAAAATAGTTAAAATGGCAGATTTTGACAGCCAATTGGCGGGGATTCAATGGTGGGAAAAACAGACGGCGGCGGGAGGCGAAGGAATGGTTGTTAAACCAATGGATTTTATTGTGAAAAATAGCAAAGGACTCGTACAGCCTGCGGTGAAATGTCGCGGAAAAGAGTATTTGCGAATTATTTATGGTCTGGAATATTCTTTGCCGGAACATTTAGAAAAACTGCGATCGCGCGGACTTTCCGGCAAGCGTTCTTTGGCGTTGCGAGAGTTTGCTCTCGGTATAGAAGCATTGGAGAGATTTGTTGCGGGCGCTCCATTGAGACAAGTTCACGAGTGCGTTTTCGGAGTTTTAGCGATGGAGAGCGAACCTGTCGATCCGAGGCTGTAATCTGAAGGTAGAAAGCAGGCAAAAATCTCGATTTGACAGTAATCTGGCAGGGGTTTAAACCCCTGCCTCAAAGCTAAATTTGTCTGAAGACAGTTTAACAAATTATTAGGATAACCACCAATTACCAATTACCAATTATTACTGTATCTTACTAACTCCTAACTTAGGTAATTGGCACAGGTTAGGCGATTGCGGGAAATAAGGTGCGTCATGTACACCCTACTTTAATTCCACGAATCGGCGGCTTAACATCAGGTTTTTAACCCTAATTCTATCCTATTTGTAACCTCTATTTTTCTCCGACCAAATGCGGGTTGGGAGTCCCCAAACATAGACAAATCCTTCGGCAGCTTTGTGATCGAATTCGTCCTCTGCGCCGTAGGTGGCTAAGTCGAAACTGTACAGAGAATTCTCAGATTTGCGGCCGACAATAGTCGCATTTCCTTTGAACAGTTTGAGGCGAACGGTTCCAGTTACTCGCTTTTGCGTGTCCTGAATAAATGCGTCTAAAGCTGTTTTCAAAGGATTGTACCACAGACCGTTGTAAATCATTTGGCTGTAGGTTTCTTCGATGCCTCGCTTGTACCGCGTTACATCTGCTGTCAAGGTCAAACTTTCTAAGTCTCGGTGCGCGTGCATCAAAACTAAAATCGCTGGTGTTTCGTAAATTTCCCGCGATTTAATACCTACAAGGCGGTTTTCAATCATGTCAATCCGGCCGACTCCGTGGTTCCCAACTATTTCATTTAGCTGGGAAATTAAGGCGACTGGTGATAAATTTTTGCCGTTTAAACTGACAGGATTGCCGCCATCGAAACCGATTTCTATGTATTCGGGTGTGTCGGGAGTTTGTTCGATCGCCTTTGTCATCAAATAAACTTCCTCTGGCGGTTCCGCCCAAGGATCTTCCAGGATTCCGGCTTCAATTGCCATTCCTAATAAGTTGCGATCGATACTGTAAGGGGAAGACTTTTTCACTGGCGACGGAATGCCACATCTCTCGCCGTATGCGATCGTTTCCTCGCGGCTCATTTTCCACTCCCGCGCTGGTGCTAAGATTTTAATCTTGGGGTTGAGCGCGCCGATCGACACATCGAACCGTACCTGATCGTTTCCTTTACCTGTGCAACCGTGGGCGATCGCATCTGCACCGTATTTTTCCGCAGCTTCTACTAACAATTTAGCAATCAGCGGGCGAGCCAAGGCAGTCGAAAGGGGATAACGGTTTTCGTAAAGTGCGTTAGCTTGAATCGCTGGAAACGCATAATCTTTGACAAATTCTTCGGTAGCATCAATAACTAAAGATTCCGAAGCACCGGATGCTAAAGCTTTTTTGCGGATCGGTTCTAATTCGTCTCCCTGTCCCAAATCAGCAGCCAGAGTAATTACCTCTTCCACACCCCACTCATTTTTGAGGTAAGGAATGCAGACGGAAGTATCGACTCCGCCCGAATATGCTAGCACAACTTTTTTAGCGCGACTCATTGCTCTTTACATCCTGAATTTAACTGACATCTTGCACCATTGTCACTAAGCTTTTCAGGGCGGGCAAGATGCCCACCCCACAAAAAAATATCATTTTTGTGGAACAGGCATCTTGCCTGTTCTTGAGAATGGTGCAAGATATCCGATTTAACCGACTTTTCATTATGCACCTAATTGAGATCGATTCTTGTCAGAAATAGTACAGATTTATATATTCTTTTTTTGCTAAACTTGGCTATTTACCAGGGGAGTTGCTGGGGAAAATCTGCTACCGTGGGATACGGTAACTGTGGCGATGAGGAAAAACCGTGTTTTTTAGTGTTGTGATTCCGACGTATAATCGTAAACCGATTTTGGCAAAATGTCTACTGGCTTTGGAAAATCAGCAGTTCGGTGAGATTGTCAGAGAGTATGAAGTAATTGTGGTGGACGACGGATCGACGGACGGGACGCTGGAGTGGTTGGCGGCAAATGCTGACTTGTTGCCTCATGTGCGATCGATCTGTCAATCTCACCAGGGCCCGGCGGCGGCCCGGAATTTGGGCGTTGAAGATGCTAAGGGCGATACGATTATTTTTATTGACAGCGATTTGGTGGTAACAGAGCATTTTTTGCAAGCACACGCCGATGCTTTACTACAGGGTTACAAAGATACTGATGCTGTTTTTACTTACGGCAGCGTGATCAATACTTGCAATTTTGAGAATCCTACCTCAGAACCTTACAAAATCACCGATTTTTCGGCGGCTTATTTTGCTACGGGAAATGTGGCAATCGCCCGCCACTGGCTGCTGGCTGCTGGACTGTTTGACAATCGCTTTCAACTGTACGGATGGGAAGATTTAGAGTTGGGAGTTAGGTTAAAACAATTAGGTTTGAAACTCATTAAATGTCCGGTTGCTGTCGGCTATCACTGGCATCCACCTTTTAGTTTAGAGCAAATTCCGGGCATGATTGACCGAGAAATTCAGCGCGGTAGAATGGGAGTTTTGTTTTATCAAAAACACCCAAGTTGGGAAGTAAGGATGATGATTCAAATGACTTTCCTGCACCAAATCCTATGGGGAGTTTTATCATTAGGTGGGATGCTGAACGAACGAACGATGACTCCTTTTTTGCAGTGGTTGATTGACCAAGGCAAACCGCAGTTAGCTCTAGAAATTGCTCGGATTTTTCTGAATTGGTATAACGTCAAAGCCGTGTACGCCGCTTGCGGGGAATTGCAGACCGAGACAAAGATACCATAAATCAGCCCGACAGCGCAAATAAAATATAAGATATTGTAGGAGTATTTCAGGGCCCATTGGTGTCAACTTAAGCTCAAATGTAGTAAAAGCCTACTGTTTGACAATTATGCCTACACTGCCCTAGCGCTGCTAAAGAAGGGGGATTTAGGGAACTCAAGACTTGGATACAAACCAGAAAAACAAATAATTTTAGTCTTAAGTTGACACCCATATTCCGGCCTGTTTGAATTAACCTTTCCAGTGAGGATATCTACTGAAAAAAAAGCCACCAGATAAAGGCAGGCAAAACTGGTTGATAGAAATTGTACCAGCTTTACCTTTAATCAAAATTGCTTGCTTAGCCTGTGATTTGAGCAATATAGGCTGTTTTCTCACTCGGCTCCGATCATTTTATCTACCAACATTTTCCAACGCTCATTACTTTTGATATAATGACAGATAATTTAGGAGCGTGCTATAAAGCCAATAGTTGTGCTGTTTGATCTGAGAGTGTTACCTAAAAGTGGTTAATGATTTTGAAAATATTCCCACATATACAACTTGAATAGTGTGAGGGTTTGCTATGAATACAACTGACAATAAAAATCCAAGACTAGAAACACTTAGACTTCAAAACGCTGCCTTACAAGAAAATATTTTAATGGTGGACGACCATCCAGAAAGCTTGCGGCTTTTATCCCAGCTTTTGTCTAAGCGGGGATATAAAGTGCGGCCGACACGAGATGTCAAATTGGCTCTTAACTTTGCTCTGTCGAGTCCACCAGATTTGATTTTGCTGGACATCATGATGCCCGGTATGGATGGCTATCAAGTCTGCGAACAGCTAAAAGCTTGTCCGCAAACCAAAGATATTCCTGTGATTTTTATTAGCTCTTTAAATGAAGTTTTTGATAAAGTCAAAGCTTTTTCGGTGGGCGGGGCCGACTACATTAGTAAACCATTTCAAACAGAAGAAGTGGTGAGCCGCGTCGAAAATCAACTGCTTCTGAGCCGTCTTTATAAACAAATTTTAGCACAAAATGCGCGGCTGCAAGCAGAAATAGAAGAACGCAAACGGATCGAAGCAGAACTCCGAGACAGCCAACGCTGGCTATCGGCAGTAATTCAAACACATCCTAATCTTTTGTACGTTTCCGATTTGATAGAACAGCGAACTCTGTATATCAACCGCGAAATCTATAGCGATATTGGCTACACCCTTGAAGAAATCCAGAAGATGGCAGGAGGATTTCTTCCTAACTTAATACACCCTGACGATTTACCAGGATTCTCAGAACATCTGAGCAAAATTGACGCAGCAAAAGACGGGGAAAGCTTTGAGTTTGAGTACCGAATTCAGCACAAAAATGGTGAATATCGCTGGTTTGTTAGCGTGGATACAGTGTTTGCCAGAACAGCAGACGACAAACCTTGGAAAATTTTGGGGACGGCTACTGAAATAAGCGATCGCAAACAAGCAGAACTAGAACTTAAAACAGCTTTAGCTGCTTTGGAACGGCAAATAAAACAAAAATTTCTGCTAGAAACAATTACTCTCGAAATTCGCTACAGCTTAAATCAAGAGCAAATTTTTCAAACAGCGACTGCTCAAATAGGTCGAATTTTTAATGCCGATTGCTGCTTGATTCACACCTATACAGAAGACCCTGTTCCCAGAATTTATAATGTCGCTGAGTACAGAAAAACAGCCTCTCAATCGCTTTTAGATTTAGAAATTCCCATACAGGGCAATCCTCACGTTGAGTTTTTATTGTCCCAAGATCAAGCTGTAGTTTCTGACGATGTTTTTTCCGAACCCCTGCTAGAAAATGTCCGAGATTGGTGCTGTCAAATAGGTTTGAAGTCGATGATATCCATCCGCACTTCCTATCAGGGAAAAGCTAACGGAATGATATGCTTACATCAGTACGATCGCCCCCGCCACTGGACGCAGGATGAGATCAGATTATTGAGCGCTGTGGCGGCACAGATGGGAATTGCGATCGCTCAAGCAAATCTTCTGGAACAAGATAAACAACAGCGGCTTAAACTTCAACAAAGCGAAGCTAGTCTAGCAGCAGCCCAGAAAATTGCCCATATCGGCAGTTGGGAATTTGATTTAGTCACCAATAGAATTACTTGGTCAGAAGAAGTATTCCGCATTTTTGGTCTTGACTCAAGTGCAACTGAACCGACATCTGCCAAACTTTTAAAGATGTGTCATCCCGACGACAGAGAATTATTTCAACAAACCGTCAGCCTGACTATCTCACAAGGCATTGCCTACAAAAGAGAGTTCCGATTTTTGTATCCTAGCGGTCAAATTATATACGTCGAAGGAAGGGGAGAAGCTGTTTTTAGCGAAACTGGGGAAGTAATAAAACTGTTGGGAACAGTGATGGATATTAGCGATCGCAAAAAAGCCGAAGCAGCTTTGCTTCTTAGCGAAGAACGTTTTTATCTGGCATTTGAAGGCAGTGCTACGGGATTGTGGGATTGGAATTTGACCACGGGAGAAGTCTATTTTAATCCGCGGTGGAAAACGATGCTGGGATATGAAGTAGAGGAGGTAGAAAATAGTTTCGCCACCTGGGAGAAACTGGTACATCCAGAGGATGTTCCTCCGGCTAAAGCAGCGCTAAATGCTCACCTGGAAGGCAAAAGTCCTACTTACGAAGTGGAATTTAGGATGCTGACAAAATCCGGCGAGTGGAAGTGGATTTTAGCTCAAGCGAAGGTGATGGAACACGACGCTTCGGCAAATCCTTTGCGGATGACGGGCACGCATATCGATATTAGCGATCGCAAACAAGCCGAAGCAGATTTGCAATTTAGCGAACAGCGAGAACGAGAAAAAGCGAAACAGTTAGAAAAAACTCTGGCAGACTTACAAAAAGCTCAATCTCAGCTTATTCAAGCAGAAAAAATGTCAAGTATCGGGCAAATGGTAGCGGGAGTAGCCCACGAAATTAATAACCCCATCAGCTTCATCTACGGCAATATTATTCCCGCCGCACAGTACGCTCGCGATTTGGTAAAATTGATCAATCTCTACCAGCAACACTATCCCGAACCAGTTGCCGAAATTGAGGAAGAATTGGCAGAAGTCGAAGTAGATTTTATTGCTGAGGATTTTCCGAGAATGCTGGCTTCCATGCAAGAAGGTGCTAACCGAATTAAGCAGATAGTGCTGTCTTTACGAAATTTTTCGAGACTGGACGAAACAGCTCGCAAAGTAATAGATATTCATGAAGGGATAGAGAGCACTTTGGTGATTTTGCAGCACCGATTTCAGCCACAGGTAAAACGTGGGGAAATTCAAGTTATTAAAAATTACGGGGAACTGCCCAAAGTCGAGTGTTATCCGGCTCAATTAAACCAAGTATTTATGAATTTGCTGGTGAATGCGATCGACGCTATGGAAGAGTCATCAGCAAATTGTACTTGCAAAGTTAATCAGATTCGCATTGTTACTGAAGTCAGCAGCGAAAATCAAGTGTGTGTGCGAATCTCTGACACCGGGCCCGGTATCCGTCCCGAAATTCAGTCAAGGATGTTTGACCCATTTTTTACTACCAAACCGATCGGCACCGGCACTGGTTTGGGGTTGTCGATTAGTTACCAAATTGTGAAAGACACCCACGGCGGTAAGTTGGAGTGTCATTCAGAAGTTGGCCGGGGAACAGAATTTGCGCTCCAACTGCCGATTTCGCAAAAGTTGAAAGTTAAAACTTAGGATAAGCTGTTAAATCAGGGGCGGTAAATTAACCATAATTTTTGTAGGGGCCAGTTCACCAACCATCTATAATATCAGCCAGAGATGAGCCTAAACCCACCCCGACCGTCAGATGGGGGGGGAATTCAACGGATATTATATGAATCGTCTATCAGAACCTATTTTAGAGTGCGTCATAACCTGACATTTTCTCCCGTATTTGCTGCGAACGGTCTGTCATTTAGTTTAATCTTATCTTAAACCCACATTCCGCAGATGTGTGTGGAATTTTTTTATCAGTTGTGAAAAGTTGGAGTCAAAAAGTTTTTCCGTTTAA
>NZ_JAUBOS010000042.1:0-51200 GCF_036700365.1 Microcoleus sp. w2-18bC1 | reverse complement strand
ATGACTAATGACTAATGACTAATGACTAATGACTAATGACTAATGACTAATGACTAATGACTAATGACTAATGACTTAAATATCGAGTTGTTGCTGAGCGAGGTGATAGTAAAGTCCGCGTTCAGCCATCAATTCGTCGTGGTTGCCTTGTTCGGCTAAAATGCCTTTGTCTAGAACCAAAATGCGATCGGCATGACGCACCGTAGACAAACGATGAGCGATAATAAACGCAGTGCGATCGCGACTAATGCGGGCGAGATTTTGCTGAAACCTGCGCTCAGATTCGGTATCCAGCGAAGAAGTTGCTTCGTCCAAAACCAAAATTCGGGGATCGCCCAAAAGAGCGCGGGCGATCGCAATTCGTTGTCGCTGGCCCCCAGACAAACTCGTTCCCCTTTCCCCCACAGGAGTTTGATAACCCAGCGGCATATCTTGAATAAAAGCGTGAGCTTCTGCTAGCTTCGCCACTTCTATCGCCTGTTCCAAGCTTGCAGAATCCGCATCATTTCCGTTTTTATACAGCGTAATATTTTCCAAAATCGTTCCCGAAAACAAGAAACAATCTTGAGGAACAACACCCAACTGAACTCGCAGCGACTGCAAAGAAATGTGCCGAATATCGTGGCCGTCAATTGTCAGCCGCCCCTTTTCTGGATAATAGAAACCTTGCAGCAACTTTACCAAAGTGCTCTTACCGGAACCGCTGCGGCCAACAATTGCCACAGTTTCTCCAGCTTGCACCTCAAAGGAAAGATTTTGCAGCGTATTGCGTTCCTCATCCTGAGCATAACGGAAAGAAACATTGTCAAACTTGACGTTTCCCTGAATGCGAGGCAGCACCAGCATTGGCTTGTAAGGGCTTTCTTCAGGTTGGGCAGAGAATACATCATCCAAACGCTCGATCGAAACGAGCACTTCTTGAAACTCATCCCAAAGTCCTACTACAGACAGCACAGGAGAAATCACGCTCCCAATCATCATATTAAAAGCAACAAATTGACCGATCGTCAACTCATCTTGAATCACCAGCATTGCCCCGTACCAAAGCAAAGCCGTGCTCCCCAAAGTATTAATCCCACCCCCGATCACCTGCAAAGAATTAGCCAACTTCTGCCCGCGAAATTTAGCATTAATCATGCAGGTTAATTGGTCTTCCCAGCGCCAGCGCATTTCTCGCTCAGCAGCAGTTGCCTTAACCGTCGCCACCCCAGTAATCATTTCCACCAAAGATGAATTTTGCTTGGCACTTTCGGTAAAAATCTCCCGCGACACTTTTCGCAGAAATGGAGTTGCCACTAAAGTCAAAATCACGATCGGTGGAATCAAAGCCAGCACCAACAAAGCCAGACGCCAGTTATAGTAAACCATCAGTCCGATGTAAACTACAGCCATCAAAGCATCCAACCAAGCCGTAATAGCTTGGCGAGTCAAAAATGCCTGAATTTTTTGATTTTCCTGAACCCGCGTCAAGATATCGCCCACCTGACGAGATTCAAAAAACTTGATTGGCAAACTGAGAGTATGACTGATAAAGCCACTAATTAAAGTCAGGTCAATGCGGTTCGACAAATAATCCAGCAAATACTGTCTCGTTGCACCCAACAGCGTTCGCCAAACACTAAATAACAGCAGTCCGAGCGCAAAAACGTGCAGAGTTACTATGCTTTTGCTGACAACCACTTGGTCGAGAATTACCTGGGTAAATAGGGGAGTAACTAAACCAAATACTTGGAGCAACAAAGAGAGGAGCAGAATTTGGGCGATCGCAGCGCGGTATGGCCAGACTATGCCAACAAAATCTTTAATTTTAATGCCTTGATGTTCGGCAGCGTGATTGCGGTAGAGTTCCGCTGTCGGGTCTAAAATTAGGGCATACCCAGTCCAATTTTCGGTAAAACTTTTAATGCTCATCCACCGCTTGCCCGCAGCCGGATCAGCCACTAAAACCTGTTGATTTTTAAAGCGGTAAACTGCCACGTAGTGATTGCCTTGCCAGTGAGCAATCCAGGGATTTTGATTTCGCAGGGGAGTTAAAGAAGCTCGCACGGGACGGGTTTGAAATCCCATCCTTTCCGCTGCTTTTGCCAGACTCTTGAGCGACGCGCCGCTGCGGCCGATTTCTGCCAATTCGCGCAAGTAATTTAGGCTGAATTTTTTACCCCAATATTCGCTAATCATCGCTAAGCAAGTAGCTCCACAGTCTGCTGCACTCTGTTGTTGAATGAATGGGTGTTTGCTGCTAAACCAGCGCCTCTGCTTGGGTTTGGGAAAGCTGATGATTCCGGCTGCGGGTTTTTTCTGAGCAACTGCGGTTAATTTTGATGGCTCAGTTTGTGAGGTATATCTGGCATCCTGGGGCGACGTTACTAAGCTTAAAATGGGAGGTTTGCGGATGATTTTAGGGCGGGAATTGCTTTCGGAACTAATTCGCGCTTTGGCGATTTCCCACTGTTCGCTGCTAAGCTGGTAAATTAGCAGATCTGTTACCGCTATCCAGTCGCTCTTTATGTCTGAATATTCCCAGTTCCTGCCGATAATTGGCGCTGCTTGACCTTGAATTTGACCGCTGCGGAGCCAAAAATTATTGTTGGAGTTTTGGCAATGTTCAGCGAGGGAAACTCCTGCGGGAACTCGACTTTCTTCTATGTAAGGAAGTAAGTGCGGCCACAGAAGCTGTTGTTGGTGGGGAGGGCGCGATCGCAAATCAGTTTGTGTCTTGAAAAATATTAACCGCTGTCGCTCTTGAAATTCTTGCTGCAAGTGCTGTTGCAGTTGCGGGAATTCTTCTAAAATAAGCTGCATTGTGGTGGCCGCAATTCGACCGATTTGGCAAGTGCCAGCCGCAATTGCCCTGTAAGGCAGTCCGCTTTCAATAAATCGGTTATCTGTCCCAAATATTGCTCCGACTTCCAGTACCACCGCCGAAATTTCCTGCTGTTGAGACGCTTCTACCGCTAGCAGTCTGACTCTTCCCTCGCAAACTAAATAAAAATTGCGATCGCTCTGTTCTTTTTCAAGAAAATTGTTGCTATCTGATGTTTGATATTGAGTGATTTCATCTCCGAGCTGAAACTCGCAAATTTCACACGCTGTATTTAATTTCGCCACTAATGTCGGTTCTGCACCGACTTCCTCGAAAATTTTCTGAATAGCCGGGAAATTTTCCAAGGCTTCTGGGGTTTTAAAAATGTGATTTTTAACCCCTAAATTTTTTTTCATAACTCACCCTGTCAAAAATTTGAAACAAATTTTTTGAATGACAACTAACCCGGTTATGAGCAATTTTTATTGGTTTAGTTGCAATTTAGTTGGCTTAAAAACTGTTGGTCGATATGTCCGACTAACACCCCTTAGTTACGGCATCCCTTCAACGCCTTTAGGATATATAAAATTGCGTTTTTTCAGGATTGTGTGGTGATTACGTAAGTGTGGTTTTGGCTGGCTCTCAGTTTAACTTACAGAATCGTGATTTGGGCTACCTTTAAGGGCAATCTTTACCAAATCTTTATAAACTTACCGTAATTATACGGATATTTGTGAAGATTGTGTGAAGCTGGGGCAGGCAAATGTTGAGCCTGGCATACGTATATATACACAGAAATTGACATTCAGGATTCAAAAACCATCAATTTTTGATGCTTGTTTGTGAAGTCCAGATTCCGAACATTGTAAAGAAATATTGATTGCTGTTAGTTTGTAGCAGCCATTTAAGCAATTAATTCACCATCTAATCTGGGTATGTAACGAATTAAAGTAAAGTGGAAAATTCTGCTGTTGATAACGGCTTTCCATTTGGGGGTGACTTCTGTGATGGGCCAAACCCATCACTATCGATACCCATCACTATCCGTCTAAACCCTGATTAAAAGTATCGGTTTCTCTGCGTAACGAATTTTGTGCGATCGCACTCAGTGTATTTGTTCTCCAAAAGCATGGAATAGCGTAAAATCCAACAACCAACTACTGGAAATATCAGCGTCTAATCCGCCAACATCTTCTGTGCCGCTGTCCCTGGAACAAGTTCTCAAACATTTTTTTTGCTATGACTCTTTGATCCCGGGGCAGCAGGAAATTGTCGAAGCTGCTTTACAAAAACGGGATATGATGATTGTCATGCCGACGGGCAGTGGCAAGTCTTTGTATTTTCAATAGTAGAGACTATTTATGGGAGGAAGGCTACTCTTTGGCACATCTTAGCCGTATCATCTGTTATTTAGTTCACCCTACTTCATGCCGTTTCACCTAAGTTCTGCTCAATCAACGCCAGTGCTAGTAATTGAGCAGCCTGCACGTTACTCATTGCGACTTCCCAAATGCCTTTTGCACAATAGCTGTAAAAGTTACGAACAGGCAGAAACAATGAAAGCTACTGGTAAGGTGTATACAATTGATTTGGCTGGGAATCAGTATCAAAGCCCTCGCTACTTGCAAAGTCGAGCGAGGATTAACTCCCTCATCGACCATTATATGTCATTGGAAGTTTTGAGCGATCGACTTTCCGCTCTCCCCCAGCAATTTTCCACCCCGCATCCCCGCCCTTGGGAACCCATAGATTGGCAAGGAATCAATCGCAACCAAATTATTGGTGTCAAGCCAGAAATCTTTTTACAAATTTTGGCAAGTGCCGCAGAAATTGAAGCTCCCATCCGCAGCTACGGTAGAGAAAGTTGGTGCTACTTACAGCATATTTACCCGCAAATGGCAAGGTTTATGGGAGGAATCTTTGATGACAACGGCAAGATTTTAGAGATTGGTGTTTGGGAAAAAGAAGAACGCCAACATTGCCCGACATTTAGGAAAATTTACCAGCAACTTACAGGGGAAAAACTGCAAGTTAAACCGAACTCTGTGAATGGCTGTCAATCCACAGGTGACGCTTGGCAAGATACCTACAAACACGTGATTAGTCGCCTGAGTACCGAGTGGGGAGCTACTTCTGTTTATTTATGGTTGATGGTACACTCAACAGGAGCGTTGCAACAGGCAATTTCCCAGCCTTTACAGGATGAGATCAATCATTTGGCTAAGTTTTGGGGTTTCAGCCGCTGGGCATTCTCCCAGAGTTACTTCAATCAACTAAAAGGCTCTACCAAAAACCTGATTGCTTTGCTGAAACACCATCAGATTGAACGCACCCACGGCAACGATGTGTTTAATACTTCGCTCAGTCTCAAACAGCTTTCTTTGGTGTTGGAATTGACTTTTACATTCACACGAGTGATGGTGCGGCTGCGGCGCTGGAACCGGGAGCTCAGTCGCAGTTATCTCAGACATTTGTTTGGTACTGCGCCGATGGTTGATGCACCGCGCCATGTCGCTTAAACTAAGTTACCCCCTCGCTCGGCGGTTGAAACAAGGGCAACCACGGGGGGATTGCCCCTACTACATAAAATTTAGCCCCAGCAGAGAGGGACTAAGAAATAAGGGGCATTTAAGCCGGACTTGGTATTAGCAATCAGAGCGGAGGCTAGAAGTTATGAAGCATAAAATCTACGCTGTTGTCAATCTAAATCACAAAAAACTATTCGTTGGTGAAGCCGCTCATTTGACTATCAATTGGCCGCCTTTATTAGCTCGACTCAACAGCGGGAGGTATTCAGATACCGAATTTCAAGCTGTATGGAATCAGGAAGCAGACAAGCGCTTCTTTTCCTTTCACACTTGGCAAGATTTGGCGGATCTAGCTAATAGTTGTGACCTGGTAGGGTTGCCAAATTGTTAGACTTAAAGAGCCAATCAAAATTAAAAGGTAGTATAAATCATGCAAATTACGATCGACCTTCCCGACAATCTCCCCCTGACTGAAGCCGATGTGAGGATAGAATTGGCGATCGTACTTTATCAGCAACACAGCCTCAGTCTCGATCGAGCCGCTCAACTCGCTGTAATGTCTGTGGACGACTTCTACCAACTATTAATCAGCCGCCATATTGTCGCCCCGCCCGCAGATCCCAATGACGAGCCTGCCGAACTCGTCCTAGCCAGCCTCCGCACTTCCCTCCAGCAAATTAAAGAAGGCAAATTGCATCCTATTTCCGAACTGTGGGAAGGGATTGATTACTGACGAGACACCCCAAATCCAGATTGTCTTTTCCGATGAGTTCAAAACACGACTTCGCACTTTAATTAAACGCTACCGCAGTATCCGCACCGACCTAAAACCGCTACTTGATGAGCTACAGTCTGGCAACTTAATTGGCGACCAAATCCCCGGCACTGGCTACACCGTATTCAAAGTCCGCCTCAAAAACAGCGACATCCAAAAAGGCAAAAGTGGTGGCTACCGAGTTATCTATCAACTCAGAGGCGATACCTACATCTTACTCGTCGTTATCTACTCCAAGTCAGACCAAGATGACATCCCAGCAAATCAAATTCGAGACATTATCGATCGCACTTAAAAGCCAATAAAAACCTAAAAGTACCATAAATCATGCAAATTACGATCGACCTTCCCGACAATTTCCCCCTGACTGAAGCCGATGTGAGGATAGAATTGGCGATCGTACTTTATCAGCAGCACAGCTATCGCGACTGAAGTATTGAAGTGCGATCGGGCGTCATTTTCAAGTTTTAGGGTTTAGGTTCTGGTTCCCACTTACAGATAGACTCTGGCTTGAGAGGACAAGTCTTGGGTGCGCTCGGATTTCCGCTGAGGTAAAGAGCGGTCAGTTTAGTCAAGGATGCTAGCGGTTTGATGTCGTTGATTTGATTGTTGTTGAGGCCGAGCCCAGTCAGGTTAGTCAAGGATGCTAGCGGTTTTATGTCACTGATTTGATTGTTGTCAAGTCCGAGCCCAGTCAGGTTAGCCAAGGATGCTAGCGGTTTGATGTCGTTGATTTGATTGTTGTTGAGGAAGAGAGCAGTCAGGTGAGTCAAAGATGCTAGCGGTTTGATGTCCCTGATTTGATTATTATCGAGGAAGAGAGTAGTCAGGTTAGTCAAAGATGCTAGCGGTTTGATGTCCCTGATTTGATTGTTAAGGAGGTCGAGAAGAATTAGGTTAGTCAAGGATGCTAGCAGTTTAATGTCGTTGATTTGATTTTCGCCGAGGCCGAGCCCAGTCAGGTTAGTCAAGGATGCTAGCGGTTTGATGTCGCTGATTTGATTTTTGGTGAGCCAGAGCCAATTTAGTTTAGTCAAGGATGCTAACGGTTTGATATCGCTGATTTGATTTTTGGTGAGCCCCAGTTCAGTCAGTTTAGTCAAAGATTCTAGCGGTTTGATATCGCTGATTTGATTTTTGGTGAGGCCGAGATCAGTCAGGTGAGTCAAGGATGCTAGCGGTTGGATGTCCCTGATTTGATTGTTTTCGAGTTTGAGCCTACTCAGGTGAGTCAAGGATGCTAGGGGTTGGATGTCCTTGATTTGATTGTTGTAGAGGAAGAGATCGGTCAGGTGAGTCAAGGATGCTAGCGGTTTGATGTCCTTGATTTGATTGTTGTGGAGGTAGAGCCGAGTCAATGTAGTCAAGGATGCTAAGGGTTGGAGATCGCTAATTTGATTGTTCCAGAGTTCGATCGCAGTCAGTTTAGTCAAAGATGCTAGCGGTTTGATGTCACTGATTTGATTTTTGTAGAGCTTTAGTTCCGTGAGAAGAGAAAGTTTCCGATCGGCCGCCTCGCACTCAGTAGTTCCCGCTTTCTGCAACAGCACCTCAACAGTATGTTTAGCTTCAGGACTCAAATTAGCTTTTTGGCGACACCAATCCGCAAATGTTCTGTTTCCCGATCGCGTTTCTTCAGCCTTCGCTCCAAGTGCATTTCCCGATAATGCTACGATCGCACTAAAAGCAACTACTATCAACCTTGATAAATTAATGTGTTTCTCTGCAACTATAAATTTCATCATCTTGTAAGTCTAATTTTTTGAATAGACAATGGCAGGTGGGCAAACTGTCACGAGACTGCCAGATAGTTCTAAAATAGCTCTCATATTAAACTTGTAGCCAATAACTTTATCTGCACAAACCCTATGAACAGCACAGCATCTTACGCATCATCTCAAATCACCGATCGCGATCGCGCGAACCTCAGCAAGCTAATCGATTACAGTTCCATTCGATCGATACCCGAAATTTGGGCGATCGTCAAACAACAATTCGGTCAAACCGTCGCCCTCCACGACCCCCACAGCCAGCCCGAAATCAAACTCACCTACACCGACCTCTACCAACAAATCCAGCAATTCGCGGCCGGCCTCCAAGCCCTCGGCATTGAACCACATCCAGGAGAAGCCGTCCCTCCCCGCGTCGCCCTCTTCGCCGACAACAGCCCCCGCTGGCTGATAGCCGACCAAGGCATCATGATGGCCGGGGCGGCCAACGCGGTTCGAGGCGCCACCGCCGACCCCGAAGAACTTTTGTACATCATCCAAGACAGTGGCAGCACCGCCTTGGTAGTAGAAAACCTGGCATTACTGAAAAAACTGCAACACCGCCTCCCCGATTTACCCATTCAACTCATCGTCCTCCTCTCCGACGAAGAACCGGAAACCAGCCAAACCCTAAGTACAGCCAAATTTTCCCAAGTCATGACCACAGGGGCAAACCGTCCCCTCAAACCCACCAACCACAAGCCTCAAACCCTCGCCACCCTCCTCTACACCAGCGGCACCACCGGCAAACCCAAAGGCGTTATGCTGACTCACGGGAATCTGCTGCACCAAGTCACCACCTTCGGCACAATTCTCCAGCCCGAAGCCGGCGAATCTGCCCTCAGCATCCTGCCCAGTTGGCACGCCTACGAACGCAGCGTCGAATACTTCCTGCTTTCCCAAGGATGCACCCAAATTTACACCAATATTCGCTATTTCAAACAAGATTTTAAAGCCTACAAACCCCATTACATGATTAGCGTTCCGCGCATCTGGGAATCGATTTACGAGGCAGTACAAAAGCAGTTTCGGGAACAGCCAGCCAACAAACAAAAATTGGTTAACTTCCTGTTATCTGCCAGCCAGCAATACATCGAGGCGCGCCGCATTTTCCAAGGATTAACTCTTAGTTTGAAACCGGCTTCTGCTTCCGAAAAACTAATCGCCCGCACCAAAAGCATTCTGCTGTCGCCCGTACACGCCCTTGCCGAAAAATTGGTTTACAAAAAAGTCAGGGAAGCTACAGGGGGACGCTTAAAATGGGCGATTAGCGGCGGCGGTTCTTTGGCCACGCATTTAGACAATTTCTTTGAAATAGCGAATATCGGCTTGTTAGTGGGATACGGTTTAACCGAAACGTCCCCGGTTTTAACCGTCCGCCGCCCTTGGCACAATCTTAAAGGTTCCGCGGGACAGCCTCTAGCCCATACGGAAATTAAAATAGTAGACCCAGAAACCAGACAGCAACTGCCAACAGGCCAGCGCGGCTTGGTATTGGGCCGCGGGCCGCAAATTATGGCAGGTTATTATCTTAATCCCCAAGCGACTGCCAAGGCGATCGACTCCGAAGGCTGGTTCGACACCGGCGACTTGGGCTGGCTGACACCGGGAAACGACTTAATCTTGACCGGGCGGGCCAAAGATACGATCGTCCTCAGCAACGGTGAAAACATCGAACCCCAGCCCATAGAAGACGCCTGCGTCCGCAGCCCCTACATCGACCAAATTATGCTAGTAGGTCAAGACCAGAAATCCGTCGGCGCCTTAATTGTCCCCAATGCAGAAGCTGTGCAGAAATGGGCAGAAACTCAGAATCCCCCTTTACACGAAATTGACTGGAATAGCAAGACAATTCAAAATTTATTCCGCAAAGAATTGAACCGAGAGGTGCAAAATCGCCCTGGATACCGCGCGGACGATCGCATCGGCCCGTTCCGGTTGATTCAGGAGCCATTTTCGATCGAAAATGGAATGTTGACCCAGACCCTGAAAATTAAGCGCCCGGTTGTGACGCAACACTACCGCGATATGATTGACGGGATGTTTTGAAATATTCGCAGGACTTGGGGAATGGAAAAGAAAAAATTATCCCAACACCCGAGTCCTGAGTCCGAGTCCTCAGTCCTGGGCCATTAGTTCATATTTACCAACTAATGGCCCAAGACTAATGCCTAATTCCTAATTGACAAGCAACAACTTTATGGAACCACAATTACTCTTGAAGCGATCGATTAACGTTAAAGTCGTCGTTACTCCCCGCTGGAAAGAAGAAGCTCAACAGCAACTCCAAGCCCAAATCAACCAAATAGACTCTCAGCTACAACAGTTAGAAATGCAAGGGCAGCGGATGGTTTCAGAAATCAAACAGCAAAATCTACAGCCCCCAGGCCCGCAAGTACAGCAGCAAATAGAAAACATTCAAGTGCAGGTGAATCAAAGAAAAAGCGAACTGCTAGAACAGAAAAACCAAAACCTGCAACAGCTTCAGCAAGTGCAGGTGCTAGACCTCGAGCAAGAAGTGAGTCAAGGTCAAATTGACGGCACATTCACTGTCGGGCTGGGAGAAAACTTGATTCAAAAAATGCAAGTAGAAATTCTCCTCCGCGACGGCATAGTCGAAGAAATTCGAGGTGATATTTAGAAATTGGTAAGTGGTAATTGGCGATCGGTAATTGGCAATTGATTTTGAGTCAACAGTCACACATCAAGAATTCGAGAGACTGGCATAATAATAAGTATTGCCGGTGGCCGGTCGCCAATTATCAATTGCCAAATACCGATTACCTATTACCTATTACCAACACACAAGGACTTTTTACAGATGATTCGCGAAGTTTTCATGCCAGCCCTGAGTTCGACAATGACAGAGGGCAAAATTGTTTCCTGGGTCAAATCCGCCGGAGACAAAGTAGAAAAAGGCGAAACGGTGGTAGTCGTTGAATCCGACAAAGCCGACATGGACGTGGAGTCTTTCTACGAAGGCTATTTAGCAATAATTATCGTACCTGCGGGCGAAGTTGCTCCGGTGGGCGCAGCAATCGCCCTCGTAGCAGAAACAGAAGCCGAAATCGCCACAGCTCAGCAGCAAGGAGCCACCGCCCCAACCGCCGCCCCGGCTCCCAGCCCCGCTCCTGTCAGCGCAGCTACATCGTCAGCAGGTTTGCAGCAAAATGTTAGTCGCCAAAATGGCCGCAGCGTCGTTTCTCCCCGCGCTCGCAAGTTAGCCAAAGAATTTAAAGTAGATTTGAATTCTATCAAAGGCAGCGGGCCCAACGGTCGCATTGTCGCAGAGGATGTGGAAGCAGCCGCCGGCAAAGCTCAACCCGCTCCGGTTCAGCAAGCGGTAACAGTCCCCGCAGCACCCGCACCCGCCCTCGCCGCACCCGCACCCGCCAAACCCGCACCCGCACCAGTCCCGGCGATCGCACTTTCGGGCCAAAAAGTACCGATGAACGCGCTGCAAAATGCGGTAGTGCGGAATATGGAAGCAAGTTTGAGCGTGCCGTCTTTCCGCGTCGGTTACACAATTACTACTGATAATCTCGACAAACTCTACAAACAAATTAAGTCGAAGGGCGTCACGATGACGGCTATGCTGGCGAAGGCTGTAGCAGTAACTTTACAAAAACATCCTCTGCTGAATGCTTCTTATGTGGAGTCCGGGATTCAATACCGTGCTGATATTAATGTGGCGGTAGCTGTGGCGATGGACGGCGGTGGTTTGATTACGCCGGTGTTGCAAAATGCCGATCGCCTCGATATTTATTCGCTCTCGCGCACTTGGAAGGATTTAGTCGATCGCGCCCGCACCAAGCAGTTGAAGCCTGATGAGTACAGCACGGGAACTTTCACTCTTTCCAATTTGGGAATGTTTGGTGTAGACAAGTTTGACGCGATTTTGCCCCCGAATCAAGGCTCGATTTTGGCGATCGGTTCTTCGCGGCCGCAAGTAGTGGCAAACGAGGATGGTTTGATGGGAGTGAAGCGCCAAATGCAGGTGAATATTACTTGCGATCACCGGATTATTTACGGTGCTGACGCTGCATCTTTCTTGCAAGATTTAGCGAAATTAATTGAGACAAATCCTCAATCTTTGACCCTTTAACCAGTTGACTGTCAACAGTTAACTGTCAACAGTTAACTGTTGACAGTTGACTGTCAATCAGCTAAGAGTTTATAATATTCAATCTACTTTTATATCGCTCTAACCCAAAATAAAATCAACGCTTACTTCAAACTCAGTAAAAGCTAGCGGCGCCACCATTTCTCCCCGCTCAAACTTTTGCATTGAAGTATAGCCATTTGCCGTCGGAAAACGGTAAACTTCTAAACAATTAATCTCAAGATCCCACAACCATACTTCTTGAATACCAGCACGAGCATAGTTAGGTACTTTCACATCGCGATCGAAATCAACAGTGCTATCAGAAACCTCAACTAACAACAAAACTTCAGATGGTACTGGATGTGCAGTAGCATAGTAGTCAGCGCGAGGTTGCAGCAATACAATATCCGGTTGAGGTTCGGTGCGTTCAGTTAACTGGATCGGGTCTTGGGCGCCTATAATCGCACGTCTTCTCTCCAAATCGGAGAACACAGCGATCAGGCGCTTTACACAACTTGCATGACGAGTACCAATTGCAGCCATTTGAACAATTTCTCCTTCTATCAATTCTACTCGGTCATCTTCGCTCAAAATGCCAGCCTCACCCATTAGGTGATATTCTTGTACTGTAAATAGCCGTCTTTGCATCTGAACAGACATAACTATTCTCCTTATTCAACAGTTGTCTAAACTTTATCATTGTTGCCAGTAAGATTCAACCTACTGGCTCTATGTTCTGTGCAGCTTCATATTAAATTGGTATAACCACCAACTAATTACTCGATCGCACTGTCAAAACTTGCGGCGGCGTCGCATCCGGCGGATACAAGAAATCCACCTGCACCAAACGGCGTTCCCCCGGCTTCATATTCACATTCACCAAAGGTTCCCCCTGCTGTCCCCGCCGTTGCACAATGTGAATGTAGCGCGTCAAAGTCTTGCCCGTATCATCCTTAAACATCACCCGCACCGTACCTCGGAAAAATATCCGATTTTCAGGAGGGTCATAAAACATCAATCCCCCCGATTCTGTATTTGCTTTAATCGGTGTTTGCATTTTAATGCTAACAGATTGAGACTCGCGAGATTTGTTATAAAGCGGAAAAGTTAAGTTGTATTGAATCCCGTAATTACCGTGAGCAAAATAAGCAGTATCGGGATAACGAGCTAACATTTTAGCGCTTTGAACTTGGCCAGTCCCAAAAGTACCCGTGTCCGTTGTGCTCAAAGCATAGGAAAATGACTCGCCGCGCTTGGGAATCGTTAAATAATCAGTTCTCGAATTGTCCGTAATTTTAGCTTGCCACTGGGAACCTTCCGCTACTCCCGCTACGCGGCCATAAATTTTTTGCACCGGATTTTCGCCTCTGGGAGTTGGTGCTAAATCTCTCGGGCCCGCTAAACCTTTGGTATTTAAGATATTTTCCCACTCTTCTAATGTGGGATATTGCTCTACTCCTTCTGGAGTTGTAGGAGCAAACATCGCTAAACTAGCGACATAAACCGAATTGCTGCTCGACATTCGCATCAAGGTCGATCGACCATTGGAAGAAGGCGTCACATTCCCCACGGGTATCGGCAAATTCATCAGCATTCGGCTCTGATTGGCCGGAATCTCGATCGCAGCGGGCAAAATGGCTTGTCTGAACCCCCGCAATACATCGCTCGTGATGCGGCTTCCAGGCCCCGCAAACACAGTACCGAATCGATTCTCTAAATACGACGGCAAATCGACAAACAAAGCATCCGGCCGAGTTAAATAGGTCGCTCCTTGCAATACTTTTAAAGTAACAGGTTCGGAGTTGGGATTGTGGACAATTATTCCTTGAAATAAGGTGCGAGTTTCGGCGCGATTTTTAGCTTTGGCGATGTGGTGGGCAAAGATGTCAAATCGACCTTTGAAGGGAAAGTTTAAGTGTGCAGAAGGTATTTGTTTTCCTTCCTGTGGAAATGTGGAGAGCAAAATGCCTTCGGTTTGCACAACTTCGGGGCTGTTGCTATTGAAAACCGGGATGCTGTCGAGTTTTCCCGGTAAAACGCGCACTTGCTGAGGCACCGTCAGGGTTTTCAGCGGGCTCCTGCTTGGCTGTGGCGGCAAATCCAGTTCGTTTTCGGGTGCGGGGGCTTCTGGGTCGATGATCAGTTGTTGTTGGGCGGGAGGTGCGGCGATTGTTTGAGCTAGGGGGAAAATTGGCAAAAACATTGCTGTGAGCGCGTTTAACTGAACTTGCATTGATATTTGACCGATCCTCTGGGAGGACTCCGCTAACGGGCGATCGACACAAAACTTTACCACAAGTTGGTTGATGTGTTTGAGGAATTTTGGATTTTAGCACAGACGTGGCGCTCAGCTTTCGATCGCACTTTCCTGAGTCCGCGCACCATTTCCAAAATTGTTGGGCGTGAAGTCGGTTTCGATCGTCGGACTCTCAAACAATTTACCAATTACCAATTACCAACTTGCGTTATTTCTGTTTTATAACTACCAACGTAATGTCGTCAAAAACTTTATGTTTGTCAATATGTTGCCGCAGATGATCAATTACTGCTTGTCGAATTTCTTCAGCCGTTTTGTGGCGATTTTCTTTGGTCACTTGGCACAATCTTTCTATGCCGTAATACACTTTATTTATATTTACAGCTTCGGTAATTCCATCTGTGTAAAGCACTACTACATCCCCTGGATTAAGATGCACTTGAACTTGGGAAACAAAATCAGCAATATCTTCCTCTAATCCCAGAGGAAAGCCGAGTTCCGTTGTATCGATCCGTTCGATGTTACCATCAGTACGGACTACAATTATTTCTTCATGTTGACCGCTGAGGGTAAGGTTACTATCTTGATAATCTAACAAAGTCAATGTCATGTTTTTAGACGAGTCGATGCGCTCGATATTGGCATAAAGGGTGCGGTTTAACACATCAAGAAACTTCACCGGATCGGTTTCGTTCATTTGTTGGAGAGTGCGGACGGCGGTTTGCGCCATAATCATTAATACGCCACTTTCTAAACCATGTCCGGTAACATCGCCGATGCTAATTTTTACCTTATCATTTTGGGTTAGCACGTCGTAGTAGTCGCCACCAACTTCATCGGCAGGTTGCATATATCCTGCTATTTCTAATCCTTTAATTTTATCTAGTTCTGATTGTTTGGGCAAGATCATTTGTTGCAGTCGTTTCGTGACTTCTAACTCAGCACTGAGGCGGATGTTTTCGGCTTTAAGTTTGTTGTTAAGGCCGCTAATTTCCTGGTTTGCTTGGGCGAGTTGGGCGGTGCGTTGTTGCACCTTTTCTTCTAAAGTTTGATAGAGACGGGCATTTTCGATGGAGATCGCAGCTTGGGCGGAAATGATGTTGAGGACTTCTAGGCGATCGCGCGTAAAAGCCCCCGCTGTTAAATTATTTTCTAGGTATAAAATGCCTACCAACTTACCTTGATTAATCAGGGGGCTACACAAGATAGATTTAGGTCGCTGCTGAATAATATATGGATCCGATGCAAACCTGCTTTTATTCGTTGCATCATCGATCGCAAGAGTTTCTTGCGTGCGTTCTACATAATTGACCAGCGAGATAGGAATCTCTTGACTTTCAGCCGCTGACTTGGAGATTAATTGACATCGTTCACCCGTACACTGAGCTTCAATTTTCCACTTACCTGCTGGGTCAGGTATGATGAAATAAAACTTTTCTGCTCCGGCATTTTCCAGCAAGACTTGCATCAAATTCGAGAGTAACTTATCTAAATGAACTTCCCCTGAGAGCGCTTGGGAGGCTTTGATAATTGTTGATAAATCCAGCTCGTTTGCAGCACCTGAACTGGTAGAAGTAAGAGTGGTTCTGGTCTGAACAATCGTTTCGCTTCTTCCACTCGTCAGGCTGTTTTTCCTACCGACGACTGGTGCGAGTAATTCAGAATAGCGCTCTTCTAAATCTTTAACTTTTGCTTTTGCTCCCCAGCGAATATAAGCATAGTAAGCGTCTATCATGTAGGTACGCGCTACTTTCTGACGACCTAAAGTTAAATAAAATTCTGCTGCTAGTTCATTGGCGAGGGCTTCGTGCTGGACGTATCCATTTTCCTTGGCTCCATCTATCGCCCGGTCGTAATATTCCATTGCTGAGAAAGATTGCCCTAACACGCGGGCTTTTTCTGCCTCTACTAAGTCATACTTATGCTGGTAATTGGCTGGGCAATGGAACGCCCAATATTTCATCTTTTGCTGATTTTCTTCTACTTGTTTCAGGTATTGTTGCTGCTTTTCCTCAGTTTCCTGAAAATACTGAGCTAAAAGAGCAAGAGAATAGTAAAAAATATGTTCTGAAAAGCTAAAGTTACTGTGGAGCATTGTTGAATAATTGACTCCTGTAATACCATGCTCTATAGCCATTGCATAATCTTGGAACAAATAGCAAAGCATGGTTTTAGCAAAAAACACTCTAAACAAGGCAATTGTATTATTAATACTTTGAAGATATGCGATTGTCTCTTCTTCATTTAACAGGTCGCCAATTAATAGCAATTTATTGTCTGCTCGACCCATTAAATTTGCCACTAACTGACCGATAATTTTGATGAGATAAAGCTGATGTTCTTGGGACAGCTTAGCTGTTAAATCGCTATAATTTTTTTGTTGCTCTTGCACATAATCCAGATGCTCTCCCTTAAAAAGCAGATGTGAGCAATAGTAATCAGCAGCATGACAAGCATATTCTATATCACCGACTTCTAAGCCGTTATTAATTGCTTGAAGCAAGGGGTCTATAGTAGTTGCCAGAGGCTCTTTTTGATGGTGATTACTGATAAAAATATTAACGAATATTTTAGATAAAAACTCTTTTCCATTTAACCGAGCCAACAACTGCAAAGATATTTGACCCAGTTTATAGCCAGAATCTATGTCTGGTATTAGCCAAGATATGAGTGAACCATAAATAGAATAAGCGTAAATAGAAACCAACGAATTTCCGTATTGAATCGAGAGTTCAATCATAGTATATAGAATCGGTAGCGCCATTGCGCTCGATCCAAAACAAGCAGGAGGCCATATAAGAATTAAAATTTGCATTGCCGCTAGCCTGTAGCGATCGCTCATTTCTGGCAAGTTCGCTAACTCCTCGATATTTAACTCTTGGGGGGGTGATTGGGATAGGGCCACTCCCAGCATTTCTAGAACTTGCAGTCCGGTATCTACCGCAGAATTGTTCTGGTTTTTAGCGAGGTTAAGCCTAATTTTCAGTTCGTATAAGTTGACTTGTTCGAGAATTTTTTTGGCTTTTTGGAGAGTGCGATCGCACAAAATTACTGCTCGTTCTAAATTGGCATTGAGATATTCGCCTTCCGCCGCTTCCAGATAAAAATTAAATGTCAGATCGTATCTACTTTCCCAGCTATCTTGACTCAGGAGTTCTATACCTACATTCAAATAATTAACAGCGGCTTCATATGCAGTAGCTGCCTTTGCTTTCTGTCCAGCAATCAGGTTTAATTCAGCCAAATCATCTTTTTCTGACTGATTAGTTAGCAAATCTGTGCCAAAATTCAGTTGGTTAACCAGAGCAAAAATATTATCTTTTCGCTCTTGCTCTGTTGTATTATTCAGCAACAGTTGACCAATTTTCAGGTGAGTGGCTTTTTTGTCTGACTCTGCAATCAAAGAATAGGCTGCTTGTTGCACGCGGTCGTGCAAAAATTTGTAGTCAACTTTGATATCGCGTATAGATGCCAACTCTTCCTGGGCAAACACTAGAGGAATTTTGTAATTTTCAGACAGCGGCAGAATCAAACCCGCTTGCATTGCTTCCCACAAATGAGCAGCCGTCGCTATGTTTGATTCTTCATTGACAATTGATAAAACTTCTAAGTTAAATTGGTTGCCGATACAAGCCGCTAATTTTAATGATTTCTGGGTTGTTTCAGGGAGTTTGCGAATATTGCGAGCAACCAGTTCAACAATATTGAAATCTGCGATACCAATTGATTGGATTTGTTGAATATCCCACTTCCAGCGGTCTGTGTCTACCTGATAAACCAGCAGATTTTCCGAGTACAGGGTTTTGAGTAGCTGCGTTAAAAAAAAGGGATTCCCTTGGGTTTTATTAAAAAGTAACTCTGAAAAAACTTTTATTTTGTCTGAATTTACGCTGGCATCGAGAGTGTCGGCGATTAATTGGTTGACGCTATCCAAAGCCAGCGCCTGAATGGTGATATTATTCACCACCGTTTCAGTTTCTTGAATTTTTTCTATTGTCTGGATTAAAGGATGAACGGGACTGACTTCGTTATCTCGATAAGCTCCAATCGTTAACAAATATTTGCTATCTGGGTCAGTGACTAAGAGTTGAATTAACTTTAGAGATGCCGAATCTGCCCACTGTAAATCGTCTAGGAATATGACTAGCGGGTGTTCGGGTTGACAAAAAACGCGAATAAATTGTTGAAATACCCGATTAAATCTGTTTTGTGATTCCGATGAACCCAGTTGAGGAACTTCAGGCTGTTTACCGATAATTAGTTCGACTTCGGGGATAACATCAATAATAACTTGACTGTTATTATCTAGCGCATTTAATAAGTTTGCTTTCCAAATAGCAATCTGTTCGGAACTTTCGGTTAATAGCTGACGAACTAATTCTTGAAATGCTTGGAGTAACGCCGCATAGGGAATATTGCGCTTAAACTGGTCAAACTTACCCGCAATAAAATATCCCCTAGCTGCTACAATTGGTTTATGAACTTCATTGACGATTGAAGTTTTACCAATCCCGGAATAACCGGAAACTAACATCATCTCGGTGGCACCGAGGCTGACTCGTCCAAAGGCATCTAGAAGAATTTGGACTTCGGTTTCTCTACCATAAAGCTTCTGGGGAATCAGTAATTGGTTGCCGCGATCGCGTTGACCGATGGGAAAATTTTCAATCTTTCCAGTTGTCTGCAATTGCTGCAAACAAGTTTCCAGGTCAAATTTTAATCCCGCCGCACTTTGATATCGGTCTTCCGCATTTTTTGCTAACAGTTTCATCACAATATCTGAAACCACTGGAGGAATTTCTGCTACCTCTTTAGGTGGGACGGGTTGTTTGGCAATATGACAGTAAACCAACTCCATCGGATCGGTGGTAGTAAATGGCAACTGGTTGGTCAGCATTTCATAGAAAGTCACTCCTAAAGAATATAAGTCGGTGCGGTAGTCAATTGCTCGATTCATTCTTCCCGTTTGTTCGGGTGACATATAAGCGAGAGTCCCTTCCAGCAAGTTGGGATTGCTAATGCTTTGGTTTTTCAATTCCAAGCGCGATGAAATACTAAAGTCAGTCAGTTTTACTTTTCCGGTCGCTGGATTGATAATGATATTTGAGGGCTTAATGTCTTTGTGAATGATCGGTACTTGATGGAGATAGATCAAAGTTTCTGCTAGAGCGATCGCTACCCTCAGCACCTCGGTTATTGACAGGTTATTGGCTGCCATAAAATGATAAAGGGATAGCCCCCCAAAATCTTCTAATATTAGCGCTAAACTATTCTGATAGTTTTCTAAGTTGTAAGTTTTGACAATTCCTTCACACTCTAAATTGTGAGTAATTATAAATTCTTGCCTTAAATTGGTGATTTGTTCAAGGCTAGGATATTGATTTTTTATTATTTTAACGATAACAAGCTGTCGATCCCGATTTCTTATCCCTCGATAAACAACGGTTCTGACTCCTTCGTAAATATTTTCTATAACTTCGTATTTTGAAAGAACGATCATTTTTTTTACCTTACCCTTTTCATTAACTATTCTAAATCGATGTCATCCAGTTCATCCTGACTTGCGGTCATAATCGACTGTGGAACGGCACAGCCTGCTTTGGTATTGCTTTGAGTGGGTTCGTTCATGTGGCTCTCCTGAGTTAAAATGTAATAATGGTAACAGTATATATAAGTATTTGATTTACGAATGGGAAATGAGGACTGTAACTTAGATACTATCTTTGATAAAGATTTCATATCTATTATCCCATCCCCTGCGTCAAAGCCCAATAGGAATCGACGTTAAGTTATTATCGGCTCTCTCGTACTTATGGTGATAATGCAAGCTAATAATTTAGCATGATCGAGAGTTTCAACGTTCAGTCTCAGATACTTAGTATCATCTGCTACTGTTAATGCCAAGCATCGGGGAGAGCCGAGGAAAAAATTATGTGATTAGATGTTTGCATCGACACTGATGTCATAAATGCTGCACTGGGGCAAGCGTAACAAGTCGCTTTAGCTGTCATATCAAGGTGCGACTCGGCTAAAATGTGGCGCGCCACATTTCTGGGGCAACTGTTCAATTAATGCGATGATATAAATGTGTGGCAATGCTCATACTGACGATCGCCACCAATCAACAACCAATTTAGGCTAGAACTACCAGAAGGTTGCCAGCCTCTGCGCTCTCAAATCGGTTCTATAAAACCGACACATTTTTAATGACGATAATTTTAACCAACGACGACGGCATCGATGCTCCCGGCATTCAAGCACTTTTGCAAGCAGTAAGCGGCAAGACAATTATGGTGGCTCCCCAAGGCCAATTGTCCGGCTGCGGGCATCAGGTGACGGCTCACAGTCCGATTCATGTCGATCGGCGATCGTCCGTGGAATATGCTGTAGGGGGAACACCGGCTGATTGTGTCCGCATCGCTCTTCATCACGTTTGTGCGAAGCCGGATTTGGTGCTTTCGGGTATTAACGCGGGCGGCAATTTGGGAGTTGACGTGTATATTTCGGGTACGGTGGCGGCTGTGCGGGAAGCAGCGATGCACGGTATTCCGGGCATCGCTATTTCCCACCGGATTAAAAGGCCGCTCGAAATAGACTGGGATGTCGCTACTCGCTGGACATCGCGGGTGTTGGCAGATTTGCTGAACCGGGAACCAAAGTCTGGGTGTTTCTGGAATGTGAATTTGCCCCATTTAGCGCCCGGAAGTGCGGAACCGGAAATTGTGTTTTGCCAGCCTTCGACGCAGCCGCTGCCAGTGGTGTACCGGATGGAGGGAGAATACTTTTATTATGCCGGAGAATATGGATCGCGCGATCGGGCGGCGGGGACTGATGTTGACGTGTGTTTTGAGGGTAATATTGCAGTGACTGAGATATCGCTGTGATGGGATTTGATGGATTTGGGCGATCGAAGTATATTTTTTGTCAACAAAGCGGAAGTAGGTAGGTTAACTTTGGTATCACTTAGCCTCAATATCCCAAAATAGGATAAAATATTTGTACGTAATTTTTACAGTCACGTAAGTCAACAAATGAGTCCTAACGCAGAAGCGAATTCTCCCAGCATCTTAAAACGCAAAGCGAGCAGCACTGTTGGTCGTGGCAAAGTAGCTAATCTCAATACCAATTTTAACTTTTCTGCATGGAGTGACGAATACGTTACTTTATATCTTGGCGATAGTCTCCAGCACTATGACAATTGGGAGCAACCTACTGTCATAGTTTCCGATGGAGCTTACGGTATTCTTGGGTTTGAAGGAGATACCTCAGATCACATTGATTTACCTAATTGGTATAAACCTCATATCGAGGCCTGGTCAAAAGCAGCCATACCCTGTACAACACTCTGGTTTTGGAATTCAGAGATTGGTTGGGCTATTGTGCATCCACTTCTAGAAAAATATGGTTGGCGCTATGTAAATTCCAATATTTGGAACAAGGGAAAAGGTCATATCGCAGGGAATGTTAACACACAAAAAATTCGCAGGTTCCCCGTCGTTACAGAAGTCTGCGTTCAATACGTCAGAGAAGTAACAGTTAATGAACTTACCTTAAAAGCATGGTTATTACGAGAATGGAAACGCTCAGGATTGCCGTTACGACGAGCCAACGATGCTTGCGGGGTAGTGGATGCAGCAACCAGGAAATACTTCGATCAAGGGCATTTGTGGTATTTCCCTCCGACCGAGATGTTTGAAAGGCTAGTGAACTATGCAAATGAGTATGGTAGTCCTCAAGGAAAACCATACTTTTCGCTGGATGGCAATCAGCCTTTAACGGGACAAGAATGGAGCAATATGCGATCGAAATTTAGATGCCCTCACGGTTTTACAAACGTTTGGGAGCGTCAAGCTTTACGGGGTGATGAGAGAGTTAAAACTCTCTCTGGAAAAGCATTACATCTCAACCAAAAACCTCTGGATCTGATGAACCTTATTGTTGAGGCATCGAGCGATGAAAACGATGTTATATGGGAACCTTTTGGCGGACTTTTCAGTGCAGCTTTGTCAGCACGGAAACTCAAAAGAAAAGCCTTTTCTTGCGAGATAGACCCCGACTATTTCTACTATGGTGTACAGAGATTTAATCAATAATTTCATCAATACTCTCTTCTCTAATCTGTAGATAATCTTGTAGGGATTTCTTGATGCTGCCTTCTAGGCGACTTGATAAAAGCTTATTCCACCGACCAACGGTCATACCGGAAACTTCAGTATTGTAGACACGTCGCTTAAATTCCTCAATGCCTGGATGTACAATTCTGTCCATCTTTGCAAAATTTGTATCTAGTCTATATTCATAGCGTATCCGTAGCTCCCGCAGAAGGCGCTGATACTCTCTAGTTGGTTTGTAGACTTTTCCTTGAGTACCCCATGAATCAACTATTTTCTGAGCTTCTAAAAACTCCTCCGCAGAGCCTTGGAATTTATATCCACTGGTGTTTGTTTGTTGCAAATTTGCTGTTCTTTGAGTTGTATCTTCCGGCTCTAAAACAAGATAATCCGGCGGATTGTGATAGTGGGTATCTCTCGCTACAGCTACCGATAAACCAGAGACAACGCACACATCAAGAATGCGAGGCTTGCCATAGATGATTTTATCGGGTAGCCATGCCAGGATAGCAACGTAGGTCTGATCGAACCTAAAGTGATTCTGACTATCTTTGAAACGTGCTGTTATCTCTGTTGCTAGTGGGAACCACGCTTTGATTTCTAATCCTGGCGTTGGTTGAACTATGCCGAGGAAAATAGTATCTGGAAAGCCAGGATCTTGCCTATGCCACTTTCCAAATTCAGCGAACTCATTTTGTTGATTCAAGAATTCAACGGTGTTAAATTCGATTAAATTTCCGACTAAGGGCGAAAGCTTTGAGATAACTTTAGACAGGTTCACCGCTGCATCTACGGTAACAGGTTTAGATACATCTAAAACGTCGAAAGTGTTACCCGATAAGCGATCTAGATATTGGGAGGCAAGTCTGATTACATCTTGGGTATTCATATCTCGCTCTCACAAGATGCTTTAGATATTTTTTGTGAAATTTTCCTAATAATATCGCAAGGATCTACACCAATTACATGAGCAACTAACAGAAACTCAATTACATCTAACCGTCGTTCACCGTTTTCATATTTGGCTACGAAAGACTGGGGCTTTTTAAGAGATTTAGCAACAGACTCCTGAGTTAGTTGCGCTTCTTTACGAGCCGCAATCATACAGCAACGGAAGGTTTCATATTCATCGCTAAAAACAGATTTCATTATACTTTGGGTTTAGGACTGCATATACCCTAGATATAATAAACCTGTTTTCGGATAATCCCAAAATAGGATATTTGAATCTGTTAAAAATCGATAGTAATGACAATTGAACAAAATTAATCACAGTTGAGAGAGTGGCAGCTATCTCTACTTGCGGCCCTCGGTGCTACCATAATTTTTTTTGTCATCCTTCGGCTTAGCAACACCATCAGGTTGTTTCTTTGGCTTTTTGACTTCTTTATTGCTTTTTCTTTCTTTTGACATGATTATTCCTCCATTTTGACTCAGCATAACATAGATTGACACATTTGCCTAACTGCCAGTAGAGAGGGTGATACTTTACAGATAATACTCGCTGTTAGTTTTGTAAAATCTGCAATATATTATCCGCTAAGTTTTGAACGAATACCCTCTACCGTTAGGCATATCGATAAATTCCTCATAAGTACAATGTCTGAAATTACTTTTCACCCCGATAGACTCAAGGAAATATTGAAAAGCACGATCGTATAACTCCTGCGAGACAACCGAGAAAATTTCTCGCTGATTAAGCTGTTGTTTTAGATCTAATTTTCCTCAAAAATGACAGGAGATAAAAATATGGAGATATGACCATGCCAGCCTTCGCGACACCTGAAGCAAACACAACTAAGAAATTTGCAGTCTCCGTTTAAAAAAGCTGTTAGTCACAGTGGACAACAAGAATATTATTTTACTATTGATTAATAATTAGGACAGTGTTTGATGGCTTACCTATTGAGAATAACGGTTTCACCGATCTCAGGATCGCGAATTAAATAACTTACAATTTTAATTGTTATTGTGGGATGGGCGTCCCGCCCGTCCTTTTTGGACGGGCGGGACGCCCATCCCACTTTCAAGAGTGGAAGTTATTTAATTCTCATTCCTCAGTACGATCGCAACGCTTGCCGAAGCACACTAGAGACCCACGATAAATCAAGGGTTTCAGACTATGACCTCAAAACGGTCGGGAATCTGGAAAAAGCACAAAGTATATGTATAAATATAAAGTTAATTGTCAGCTTTCTTGAAAGTGCGATCGCGTCCGCTCCATTTGAGATAAAATACTTATAAAGAGTGTTTATTTCTAAATAAATTTCCGCTATTAGGAATGTGACCAGTATGGAAGTAACCGAGCTGCTCAAAGAATACGAAAATGGAAACAGAGACTTTGCTGACGCAAACCTCAGCGGAGCAAACCTCAGCGGAGCTATGTTGGTCGGCGTCAACCTTTCGAGGGCTAACCTGTCGGGAGCTAACCTGAGTCGGGCGCATCTCACCAAAGCAGAACTCAACGACGCAAACCTTTACAGGGCAAATCTGAGTTTTGCCAAAATGGGCCAAGCCAGACTAGCAGACGCAGAGCTTACAAAAGCCAATCTCAGCGGAGCTTTCCTCGTCAAAGCAAAACTGCCCAGGGCAAAGTTGAGTGGCGCCCAACTCATCGGTAGCAACCTGCGGAGCGCCATCCTCTGGAACGCCAATTTGTGTACAGCCGACCTGCAATTCATCAATCTGCGGGGCGCTAACCTCACGGGAGCTAACCTCAACTGGGCCAACTGCGGAGGGGCAAAACTCAGCGGTGCAAAGCTTTTTGGCGCTCAACTAACAGGCATCTATCTCAGGAAAGCTTACATCAATGGCATTGACCTGAGCAGGACGGATCTCAATGGCGTCAACATGAGCGAAGCCAAACTAAACGGGGTAAACCTGGAAGGCTCTAACTTGTTAGCTGCCAATCTCAGCGGGGCTCAGTTGCGGGGCGTCAAGTTGATGGGAGCAGATTTAACCAGGGCAAATCTGGTGGGAGTTTCTTTGGTGCAGGCAAACCTCGATTGGGCTAGGCTGTGCTATGCAGACTTGAGCGAAGCCGACTTGAGCGGGGCAACGTTCACGGGAGCCAACTTTGAGGGTACTCAGTTAGCCGGATCAACCATGCCCCCATCTATGAGCAATGATGTCTACTTAACTGCAGCACGTGGTGTCGCAGCTTAGGCAAGGTCAAAAATTAATTTCGCATCCGAGTGGACGACTCTCGCATGGGTTTAACTTTTGATGCAGACATCATTACTTTTGTGAGAGTGTTGCACCGGCAAGAAATTTACTGATATTTGCGAGAGTTTGTAGCATCACAATTGAGTTCACCCGATTAATTTCGCGACTCGCAAAGCAGAGGTAATGGCTCCTTCGTGCAAACCATCCCCCAAATAAGCTCCCGCATGATAAGTGTGGTTCTCGCCATTAGTCTCGATAACTTCATCTCGATATCGAAAAGACTCCACAGTGTACAGCGGCGTGTGATGTTTCTGAATGTGAATAATGTGCTTTTGGGCGATCGACTCCTGCAGTTGAAAAGCTAAACTGTACTCTCGTGGCGAGGAGATGCCGCAAAGCTGATTCAAGCTCGCATTATATCCCCATCCCTTCTCCGTCTCGAAAAAATCAAATTCTGATAACTTGCGGATACCGTAGCGATCGTACATCGATGTATCCGAATGCAGTACAGTGGTTGCATAATTGGCTTTCCACGCCGAAAACCGCTTCGTTTCCGCCTCCGTCGGATCAGACAATAGCCTCATAACTTGATCGGGTGGCATCGCAAAAACGACCTTATCAAATTCCTGGATTTCCCCATCAGAAAGCACGATTTTTACAGCATCCGCACTTCTAAAAATATTGGCAATCTCCACATTTAGCCGTATATCGCCCTTAAATCGCTCCAAAATCTTTTCAATGTAAGAATACACCCCGCCTTTAATCCTCACCCAGTTGACCGAGGCATATTCGCGCAAAACAGGCATCGCTAATTCCGCCGGAAAATTGTCGAGTAATTCAAACGGTATCGAGTAGCTATACATCGTCAGCAACTTCAGCCAATAATTGCGGACGCACGAGCTTTTCAAAGACTCCGAAAGCGGCACATCGTAGAAATCGTGCTGTTTAGCAAACCGCATTTTTAAAATAAACCCCGCCGAACGAGCGTAGAGACTATCAAGCCGCAAATACTCGCTCAGACGTTGGATTCCGGTGAAATTCTTTCGGATAGAGACCGCAGACAAAAAGTGAGTGCCATCTTTAAAAAACAACGCTGAACCAATCTGCACGGGTTCTAATTCAACGCCGAGATCCTGCATAAAAGCCACGAAATTGTAAAACACAGTCGGAAATTCTAGCACCCCATTTTCTAATATTTCATTGCACTCAGATTGATTGGGTACAACATTTTTGTTCAGCGTCCTAATGTGTCCGCCTAAAATCGGCTGACTTTCCAACACAGTAACGTGATGCCCCTGTTTATCGAGCCAGTAGGCTGCTGCCATACCACTGGCTCCGCCCCCAACAATTGCAATTCTCATAGTTCACTCCTACTTGATAGAATGGAACATTAATCATCGAATGCTTAAGAGGTGTTGAAGAAACGATCCGATCCCCCCTAACCCCCCTTAATAAGGGGGGGGACAAGAACCTTTTTCTAGCTTTCTCTCGTTGCCAGGTTGGATGTGATGCCCTTTTTATTTTTTAGTCTGCGGAGGCAGACTTCGTTTCTGTAGTAGCGATTTCAATCGCCGAGTAACCAATTCCTCCTAGCCTAAAATCGCATCGCCGGATAAACTTTGATAAAGCAGCGCCCCCGTCCAAAATGTCGGTGCAAAGCCGGGATAGCCCGAAGAGGCGTTGCAGAAATAGAAATTGTTGAGGGATGTTTCATGATTTAGTCGATCGACTCCCATGTTGCGCGGCGTCAGGGTGGAACCGTAGGAATTACCGTTTGGACACCAACAGAAGCGCTCGTTAGTCGTCGGACTTCCGGTAATATGAAAGACCATGTGTTTGCGGAAATTCGGAACATAGTGTTTTTCCACAACATCTAAAATCGAGTCCAGAATCTCTTGTTTCTTCTGTCTGTAAGCTTTGCGATCTGTCTCCCAAAGTTGTTTAAAATAGCTGTAATTAGCAACAGTCAGAAATTCGACAATTTGACAATCTTCTGGACAATCCCGCCGCGCTTCCGTCAGTAAAGTTGGCGTTGTAATTGCAAAGCTCGGACGAGAAAAATCATTTCGATCGTACATTTGAGCAAAGGCTTCATTCAGATCCAAGTGCTCAGAATGAAACGTATTCCACTTGCCAAATCCATAGTCTCGGAGATCAATATCTTTGACAACGCAGTACACCATGTAGTTAGATGCAGAATACTCATAGTTGAGTTTCCGCCGCACTGTTTTAGAGAACAGTTCCTCTCCAATCATTTTGGCTGCTCTTTTCGGGTCAAGGTTGCAAATCACCGTGTTGCCCGTGAATTCATGGGTTTGATGGGTGGTCAAATCCATCGCTTCAACACCAGTTACTGTTCTGTTTGTCACCCTAAAATTAGTGACTTCATGGTTTAGTAGAACTTTTCCCCCGTTGGATTCAATGACATTAACTAAAGAATTGATGACAGATTCAAAATGCTGCGTCGGGTAAAATGCACCTTCTTGATAGCCTCTAAACAAGGCAATCCAAGCATAGAAAGAAAGCTGATTTGGGGGCAGCAAAAAGTCAGGCCATTGCAGGGCTAATAGGGTTTGGGCGGCTTGCGGGAGTTGGAACTTGTCGAAAACGTCCTGAAGTGTACTATTGAGATGTTGGACGGCACAGAATACGTCACCGAAGTTTTTGAGCAATTCAATTGGTTTGACGGGAGGAGCGAGTTTTCTTAGTCCTTCGCCGGTTTTCTCGACTTCGTTGACGAATTTGCGAATTCTCTCGCCCGCTTCGGGAAACAGGGCCGACAATCGGCGGATCAGTTCCTCTGGTTCGGAGGGAATATCCAGCTCATACCCCGGCATTCTCATGTGGTCGTAGCCATTCGGATCGTACCGTTCAAAGGTGACATCTCGATCGAGACCGAGTTTTTTGAGAACTCGATTGACTGTATGTCCTTCGCCGCAGTCCCAAACGTAGTGGAATTGGGCATTAAAGGTGTATTTTTTGGCCATCGTAAAGGTGTGACCAAAGCCTCCGGGGTGCTCGTGAGCTTCGAGGATGTGTACGGTTTTGCCGGAGTTTGCCATCAAAGCTCCGAAAACCAGTGCTGATAAACCACTGCCGACGATGAGGTAATCTGTTTTCATGGTAAATTTCCTCGATCGATTGAATCGGGCGATCGTTGTCTATTTAAACTAACTCTCAATTCTGAGAAAATTGTGAAGTCCAGCAACAATTTTTTGAGGCGCGCTGGTTTAAGAATGGTATTAAAGTCTGATGGCGGTTGCTGTTAAGTTTTATTAAGCTGTTGTGGATGGAACTTATAGCAGCGGAGGCGGACTGGAAAACCCGCCCCACAAGGGAAGAAACCGAATTTCTACCTTTCTACTTAGTCTTTCGGTATAGAGTCGCCTACCTAATTAGGACTATGTTAATTTGAGCGAGATGCTTATTTGTGGGGCAAAATCACATCAAAAAAAGCATCCTCCAAATCATAACCAAACATCTGCGACATCGCCATCAACTTCGATTTACTGGGAATTCCCTGCTCATTCAACCAATCAGTCAACACAAAAATTTTGTTCATCAAAAACATTTCCAAAGCTTCAGGATTGTACTGAATACCTTGGGTGCGGTGGAACTGGTGCGGCACCAACATCGCGGCATAGCGCGCCAATTCTCCCGCTTTCCAATCCAGCAAAAATGGCAGCCAAGGATAACAAGCATCCAAGCGAATAAACCACAGCCGCACTTCGGGAATTTCCGAAATTTCTCGCGGATCTAACTCTTCGCGCGGATACTCAATTTCAAATTGTAGCTGTTGTTCGTTTTGGGCGATCGCTCCTTCGGCCAGCCACTTTTCAATCACACTCCGCACCGGAGACAAATCTAAACTGTTTATGCGATCGGCATCTATCGATATCATAATACTCATAAAAAGTCAACCCATTTTAATTTTTAGATTAATCCCACAGATGAATCCGGGAGGCGAGTACCCAATTGCTTGATTGTCAACTGTCTACCATTTAGTTATCATACCACCACCTATAAATATTTTAGCTCACTAATGACTACGAAATAATGACTAATGACTAATGACTAATTACCCATTTTTCCCAAACTTGCTATCTTGCAAAGAATTACCAATCCCCTGGATAATTCCCCGCCCAATCAAACCAATTCCTCGCCCTATAACCTGAGTCAAAACATAAACAACGCCAGCACCCAACAACGAAATAACCGCGCGAACTCTAGGTGCGATCGCATCCCTGGTTTCCAGCACCAAAGTTAAGGCTAACTGCCAGCCAGAAAGCTGTACTAACTCCAGATTTCTTGGAGCATAAATAGAAATTTTTTTAATTCCAGAATCGCCCAAAATAAACAGCCAAAACCTGCTTTCAAAAATAGCTTTCGGTTCCACAAAATATCTATCCCAGCTATATCTCCACGACAACTCATTCCGAAACCGCTCAATTTCTCGCGTCGAAATCAACTTACCATCGTAAAAAATTTGCTTAATTTCTTCAATATTTGCCAAATTATTTAGTAGAGGCTGTACCACTCCGCTAGCAACTTGAATTGCCAAATTTTCCAACAAAGCTTCAGCTCGCTGCATTGCTGCCGGGCTGCCAGCAACACAAGAAATATTGTCAACAGTTAGAGGAACTTCAAATAGCAAATGTGCAAAAAAATCAACTGTCATCGGTATTTTGTCAAGGATTTGAGCTGCAACTACATCAGCATCTGCCAGCAGTATCGGCACAACTTCTACGCCGCTACCTGCCAAGAGATAAGCAGCGCTTCCCTCTTGACTTTCTCCCAGTTTCAAGCTTGTTTGACTCCCATCAAAAACCAGATTTTCTACCGTTGGCAGTGTATAGTATCTGCCAAAAAAATCTATGATTGTCGCCTCCCACAAATCCCGTAAAATAGCAGGCATTTTTTGCGACAATTGAGTTTGCTGCACTTGCGAAAAGCGCAATTCTTCCAGCAAATCCTTTAACTTATGCAGGATGGAAGTCATCAATTCACGCTTTTTGGTCGATCGCAAAATATCGATTTCCAAAGGCAAGCCAGTCAAATTCACCAAATCAAACTGCAATTTAGCTGCCGCCGAGTCAAACAAGCTACCTTGCCAATTAGTTGCAACCACCAAAGATTCAGCCGAAACTTGGGAATTCGCTAATTGCGATTGAGAATTATTTAACAAATTCTCGCCTCTCATTTCCTCTTTCTGCCTTCGGTCTTCTATCCTCTGCTTTATGCCTTCTGCCTTCTGCCTTCTGCCTTCTGCCTTCTCCCCTTTTCCTTCCAATAAGAACTGACTGACAATCCAGCGAGCTGCCAGCAATTCTCTGCGGCGCCCGCTGAGAACAACCCCATCTAAAATAGAGGGCAAATCTGTCGGATTTGCCGCTTTAATCTCTTGCAAATCAGCTTGAACAACCGCCAAAGTTGCATCTATTTCCCGTAGTCCAGACTGACAAAAATAAGCCAGCATTTTTTTGTGTACTGGCGTATCAACTGTCGAATTATCTGCATTGTTATCGGCAATTACTGCGGAGTTTTCTACTGTTTGAACCACCGCTGCATTTAGTTCTATTTCCGAGTTCGTTGTCGCATCCGTCGCCCAATAAGTGCGACCAGATGCCACCGCGCGAATAGCTTCGATTGTCAAGGAAATATCTCTACCTTTAGGACAATAGCCATTCGCACCCGTCGCCTGTACCTGAGCCAACAGCTCTGGTGTGAGCGGCCCGCCTAGCAGCAACAGGGGGAGGTTGGGGTACAAACTTTTGAGTTCGCGACAAAAGGCCAGCGCCTCTGTTTGGCCCGATCGCAAATTTAAAGTCTCAACAGCCAAAATTACCAAATCTGTGGGCTTCTTGGCTGCTACCGAGTCGATCGAGCGAGATTCGAGAACCCGCAAAGCCTCGGTTGCGGTTGAAATCTCTGCAACAACTTGCAAGTCTGGATACTGCTCGCAAGCAACTCGCAGCCCCAGCCGGAAAATGGGGTCGCCCTCGATCGTCAGCACTTGGAAATTACTCACTTGATTTTAGATTTGAGATTTTAGAGAGCGATCGTGCGAAAACCCAATTACTCCGGGAGCAAATTAGCATCAGGAGGCCCAGCCGATTCAGGAATCGAGGGCGGCGCGGGTTCCGGAGCCGGAGCCGGAGGAGCAGGTTCCGGAGCCGGAGCCGGGGCCTCTTCTCTCGCGGGCGGATAGTAAGGTTCCGGCTCTGGCGCGGGCGGATAGTAAGGTTCCGGTTCCGGCTCTCTAGCAGGCGGATAGTAAGCTTCCGGAGCCGGGGCCTCTTCTCTAGCAGGCGGATAGTAAGGTTCCGGAGCCGGGGCCTCTTCTCTCGCAGGCGGATAGTAAGGCTCTGGTTCTGGCGCGTACTCCTCCTGTCGCGGAGCTGGCGCGTACTCCTCCTGTCGCGGAGCTGGCGCATACTCGCGAGCGGGTTCCGGCGCGTACTCGCGAGCGGGTTCCGGCGGCGGCGCACTGTTGGCTCTGAGTTCAGCACTCCAGCGCCCGATCGCACCTGCTGCCTCTGAATACAGCGCCCTACCGTAACCGATTTGGGAAGCCGTATCGATCGCCGCTCCTAGACTGCCTTGAGATGCCAATGCCGAAGCTCGATCAAGAATCGGTCTATCTTGAGCAACTTGCAGTTCACTCACCCACTGATAGACATTATCCTGAGCTTTCGCGTACAAAGTCCTACCGCTCTTAATTGCCGAAGCTTTTTCAATAGCAGCACTAAGTTTTCCTTGCTTCGCCAGGGCGATCGCTTCATCCAAAAAAGGCTGATCTTGAATAACTTCTATACGTTTCGTCCACTGAGCCAAGAGAGTTTGCGCTTCTATCCTGCGGGGGCGGTTTTGAGCAACCAGGGCTAACTGAGCCATACCGCCCTTGAGTCCTTCAACCGTCTGCGGTTCTGCCAACTGCTTCGCCAAAGTCAGAAAAGATTGGTCTTCGATCCGCTGAATTTCCCGACGCCAAGCAGCCACCAAAGTTTGAGCGTGAACGCGCCGTGGCTGCTTAAGTCCAATGGTTTGCGCTTGCTCGATCGCGAGTCCAAACGTTCCTATCTGACCGACACTAGCGATCGTACTCGCCACTTGCAGCCGCAGCAAATCTTGAAACTGCACCTGCAAATTTTCAATTTGAACTTGAGCTTGCTTGTACAGAGGGCGACCTGGAGCTATTTTGCTAGCAGCCCCCTGCCCTTCAAGCAAGCTAAAAATGTGTTGTGGCAGCGGAGTTGATATCGACTGGTTCCACGTCACTGCCTGAGCTCTACCCAACTGCATCAAATCTTGAGCTTCCGCAAACAGTAGCGAATCCTGTGGCACAACAGAAGCAGCCTCGATCGCCCCCGGCAGGTCTTTCGCCCCCAACCGCTTAGTAGCCATTGCCAGCAAAGTCCGGCTCCAGCCCTCAATTTCCTTCTCAGCTTTAGCGCGGGCAAAAAGCTGCGAGTCTATTTTGCGAGCCAGGACGATCGCCTCAGCGAACTTTTGCGGAGTCTCGTCCTTCGCCAAATCTCTAGCCTCTTCCAAGCGCTGCCAGCCGTTTCTTTCCAAAGAAATCTGCTGGATCAGCTCGTTGTACCGCTTTTGACTCCAGAAAACATTTTCCAGCTTGAACAAAGCTTGAGCATAATCCCAAGCCTTCCTTAAATCCTCACTTTTCAAAGCTGCTAGGGCTGTATCGTAGAGTTTTTGGCCCTCCTGCCAATTTTTTTCCCAAGCAGTCACAGCCTCCTGTACCTCTGGGTAAGACGGACTGGTTTTCGGAATTTTCGCCACAATCTCCAGAGCGCCTTTCAAATCGCCCCTCTCAATTTTTGCCCTGGCAAATCCCAGAATGGCTTTCGACCATTCCCCTATCAAATGTTGACCTTGCGAGTATAGCGGATGTTCTTTCGGCCAAGCCTGCACCAGTGCCATTGCCGATTCTAGCTGTTCTAGCTTGCCCGACTTAGCGGCTTGCTGAGCGCAGTAAAGTCGCTCTCCGTCCGCCGCCAGCGGCGACAGTTGCTGGCAATTGGGCGGCGGCGGCATCGTCAGTAACCACAGAAATGCAGCGGCCCCCGTTACTCCAAATCCCACCAGGAGACTCAGCCAGATTAGCTGCCACTGCCAAAAAGTTCTTTTCCCCTCGGTCGGCAGCGCCGTTACTGAGGAACTCGCATCGCCTGTCGCCTCTGCACTGAACTGTGCCGTCGGTTTGAGGGATGGGTTGTATTGCGGTGGTGTGTGGAATTGGTCAGATTGTCGTCTCGCCATTACTTCAGCTTGTCCTGTAATGCGCACTCTTCACGTGACACTCCCACATCAAATCATAGATTGTGATGTCGGCTTCTGACTCCTGTTAAGGAGATCGAGAACTTCCTTCAAGGTACTGGCAATCTTTCCCTCTACGGCGTTTTATAGTGAGGTTTGTGTCTGGCCCCACTGGTTGCTTCCGAGTATTTTAGGCTCCCGAAGCACGTAAATCATACCAGTTATCTAACAGTTATTGACAGATCCCGGGGCCGTTTAGCAGAAAAAACAGTATAAAGCCCCGTCAGTCGAGCAATTTTAGATTTTAGATTTTAGATTTTAGATTTTAGATTTGACTCCACAGATGGATTGGGGGAGCGATTAAACTAAGGTCTAATATTAAATCCGGGTCAGAAATTCCATTATCAGACTCAGCGGTTGAAACCGCAACTACACTAAATTTCGTCTCCTCCAAGCCGATTAAAAATAAAGGGGCATTACAGCCGGATTTGGTCTACACTTTTAGGTGTACCGGGTAGAAATGATTTTTTGGTTTAGTCGTAAATTTTATTCCCGATCGCCCAACTTGTCGATCGAGTTTCATTTTTCTGTTTTCATTTTTTTTCGACTGTACCAAATTCCGGCTGGCGACGGCAAAAAAACCGATCGAACCCAGCTAAATACTTAAATCATTTTATACCACCGATCCACCCAGTACAAATATCAGTTTTGCTTCCAACAGCCGCTGCTTTATCCGTTACGAAGCCTTTGGCGTATCGCTGACACTCGATGCTTCCGTGGCGGACTCGGCAGAGCGATATCCGTAGAAATCTATCCGGTAGTCTACAATTCTGACACCAGTTTGCTGTTGGATTTGTTCGATCAATTCGATCGGCAATTCCACATGAACGTCGAGAATCTGAGCCGTATCAAGACAATTGACGTGAGAGTGAGAGTCGCTGACATTGCCGTACAAGCGTCCCTCCGAACGTTCTATGCACTCAATAATCCCTGCTCTCGACAAAGCTTCTAGATTTTGATAAACAGAAGTATGCCCGATCGAATGCGCTTGTTTGTTGAGGCGATCGTAAATTTCGCGAGCCGAGAGGTGTTCTTTTGCCTCCCACAAAAGTTCTAGAATAAATCGACGCTGGCGGCTCAAGCGCATTCCCATCGCCTGACAGCGGTTTAAAGCATCTTCTAATGAACTAATTGGTTTCACAGCTACCGCCTTATAAAGCCTGCTCGATTTTTAATTCTGGTACAATATTGCACGCCTACATATCCACTAATTCTAACGCAGGCTTGCCCAACAGTAGAAGGTAGAGGGCAAAAATCTCGAATGAGTGAATTTTTTCGAGTTGCTGCTCAACGAGCGGCTGCCAGCACCCCCAGAAAATTATCCGCCTCACAAATATTGCTTTGATTCTATCTTCTACTGCCACACCTCCTAGTTCGAGGATTTGATGGCGTTAACCAGTAACTTGGCGATTTCCGAGAGTTGCTTTTTGTTGAAAGTTTTGAGCAAAAGCTTGACTACCGCCTTCGGTTCGGCCGGAAGTGCGACTTGCTTCGACGCTGCGGCTGGGGCGGCTGGGGCGGCTGGGGCGGCTGGGGCGACTGGGGCGGCTGGTTTTGGGCTTGCTGCCAAAAGTAGCAAATTTTTACTCGGAACGATCGTCTTGACTTTCCCCACTTGTACTAAATCGCCAGCTTCCTTGAGTTCTTTGATAATCAACGGAGCTAAGACTTTATAAGAGTTTTTGGGATTAACGATCGCAGATCTAGCTGTTTTTACTAAATTTTGCCAAGTCTCTACTTTACCTCCCAATTTATAGAGGCGAACGCACACAGCCGTCAACTCAGAGCGACTAGCAGCCGATTCTTTCTGCTTGAACACCTGCAACATTTCTTTGAGTAAAGTCATCACTTCAACAGCAAAATTTGGCGGCACAGCGCCCGCTGTTGAAGCAGCGGGGATACCAGACCCAGCAGCAACCGCCTGCACTTTCCCTGACGCCAATTTATCGAGGTGAGTTTCGAGTTGAGCAAAAACAGGCATCACCTGCTGCACGAGTTTTTCTCCCTCTTCATTCCTCAAGCCGAAAGGCCCCTCCAGTCGCCCCAGCAAGTCCTTAAGCGTATCAACTCCCTTTAAAAATAGGGATTCTGCCGTTTGGTCAACCTGCTTGACGGGCCCGTCCTTGAGCACCTTAAAACAATCTTCCAAACGGTGAGCGGTTGTTTTAATACTATCTAAGCCAAGCATAGCCGCCCCTCCTTTCACGGAATGGGCGGCTCGAAACATCTCTTGGACGCTTTCGGGGTCTTTCATTGTGGACTTTAAATCCACTAAACCATTTTCTAGAGTATCGAGGTGCTCCTTAGCCTCCTCTATAAACAAACGCATTATTCGGTCTTGCTGATCTGACACGACAGTCCTCCTAACAATCTGTGCACCCTCCAGAAAGCACCCTCTTCGCGGGAGAAAACACGACTCCTGCCAAAAGTCGGAAGCTCCCATGCAAAACATTCTAGCCTGCCTCAGCTAGCAGACTCAAAATACTCGTATCAGGGCAATCTTAGCTCTCAAACTGGTGCGGTGGAGATTGAGGCTAGAGTTCTGAGGGAGTATCTGGAGCGACTTCAATACCCATTCCTTGTTTCATCATCTGCTGATTCGTAATCAAGTCGCTTAACTCCTTGACTTCGACGCCGATGTCTTGGCAAGCCTTTTTCAGTTCCCGCTCGAAGGTGTTGAGGTCGCCTCCGTAGCCGCAAAGCTTCGCGGCTGTGGCGATTCCTTGTTGGGCGTTAGCTTTGGCGCAGTCGATCAATTCAATGCCTTTGAGGGGTTGGGAGGATGCCATAATTTCAAGCCACAATTTATATTTTCTCCCACTGTACCTAGAACGTTGAGGTCGATCGATCTATCGAAAGGCATGAAAAATCCTGCCTGTGCTAAGTGTTGCCAATTCATAGCTATTTGTATGGGATTTCCCGACCAGATAGCAGTAGTTGCGATTTTCTAACCCCCATATTCCCAGCAAAAACAAGGTTTTTGCGTAAGTCCTCATATTTATTGACAAAACGAAGTCATAACGAGTATGATTTAGCTATAAGTAAAAAAGAGAGCCGCCATGAGGATAGAAGAAATTCCCCTCAACCAGATTCGCCGCCCCCTGCCGCGAGTCAACGACCAAACCAAAGTCGCCGCCCTCATGGAATCGATCCGCGAGGTAGGTTTAAACGAACCCATCGACGTGCTAGAAGTAGATGGTCAGTATTACGGATTTTCCGGCTGCCACCGGTACGAAGCTTGCCAGCGTCTCGGTTTAGAAACTATCCGCTGTAATGTACGCCGAGCTCCCCGTGCGGTGTTGCAGATGCACCTAGCCTGAGCCTCTCAAGAGAAATTCACCACGCAGGCAAACATTCAATCGCCCAAACCTTTCTAAGATATTCGATCGACAATCACTAATAACAAGCTAAAAACCTATGACTACCAACAATCACAAACAACATCTTTACCCCACCCGGATCGATATGTCAGCCGCCACCCGCTCTCAAGTAGTGGGGTTGCTCAACGCCACGCTGGCAACGACTCTGGACTTAAAAACTCAAGTCAAGCAAGCTCACTGGAACGTCAAAGGCATGGACTTCTACCAGTTGCACTTGCTATTTGACGAAATGGCAACAGAACTCGAAGAATACATCGATTTGGTTGCCGAACGGGTCACAGCTTTGGGCGGTTTGGCTGTAGGAACAGCCCGCACAGCCGCCGCAGATTCCATCCTGCCAGAGTTTCCTTTCGACATTTTAGATGGGAAAGAATACGTGACGGCTTTAGCCGATCGCTACGCACCCTACGCCCAACACCTGCGAGTCGCCATAGATAAAGCAGGCGAACTCGGCGATGCCGATACAGCGGATCTGTACACCGAAATTTCGCGGACAATTGACAAGCGTTTGTGGTTCCTAGAAGCGCATTTGCAAGGTTCTGCGACAACTGCAACAGCCGCCGCCGAAAAAGTTGCCGTCAAATAGCCACAAAAACAGTTGTGGGGTGGGTGTCCGAGCCCGCCCCACAGATGTATTTCCTTAAGGCTCGTGACAGTTTACGATCGAGAATATGTCCATTTATTAATTTGGATGAGTTTTTCGTGACTGCCAATATTCCAGATTATGCTCCTCAAATGCAACGCCTGATGGAACAGGCGGGGCTTTCGAGCGATCGAGAACTCAGCCAAAAAGCAGGAGTTTCCGAGATCCAGCTAAGTCGCCTGCGTCGCGGTTTAGCTTTGCAAACCAGAGCCGACATCCTGCTCAAAATTAGTCAAGCTTTGCAAATTTCCTTAACCGAACTGCTGGCAACCTTGACCCCAAACTATGTAGAGTTAGAACCGGCACCACCGACAGCCCTAGAACAAGAATATCAGCGCCTGCAAGCTTCGATCGAACAGCAGCGAGAATCTTTGATGCAGGAATTCCAGCTATCTAGCGTGCAAATTTTAGAATCTTGGATGTTGCAGTGGCCGACTGCTGCGAGCAAAGCTCAGGAAAATCACAACTTGCGGGCTCAGAAACTACTGCCCTTGCTGCGGCCTGTCGAGCAGTTATTGGAGCATTGGGGAGTGGAGTCGATCGCCCCAGTCGGAGCCCAGATTCCCTACAACCCCCAACAGCACCAGCTCATGGAAGGAACAGCCGAACCCGGAGAACCCGTCAAAGTCCGCTACACAGGGTACAGACAAGGCGACAAACTGCTCTACCGCGCCAAAGTTAGCCGAGTTTAATTAATACCAGAAGGCCTTGGGCAGAACCAAGATTGTCCCTATCTCAAAATTCACTCCCGGCGAAGCGCTGCGACTGAGATCGGCGTTACGATCCGCGACGAGGAGCATCTTTTGCACTCAAAACTATTCTCCCGCTTTCAGGCTTTGGCGCTTTCCCCCTCTCTTATTTGGATCGGAGTCCATCTCGCAGCTATACTAGCCTAGTCTGGCTAGAAATTCTGACATTCCCACCGCAAAATATGAGTCCTGTAGTTAAAATTATTCAGCCCTCTGGCATTTTAGACGGCACCAAGGCAAGTCAATTCCGCCAAGAGATTAGCGACCTAGTGGAAGCGGGAGCCGATGTGGTATTGATAGACTTCACTGATGTGACATTTATGGATAGTTCTGGTTTGGGCGCTTTAGTCTTGGCGCTCAAAACAGTCCGGGCCGCTGGGAGTCAATTAGTTGTCTGTTCTATCAACGAGCAAATCCGCATCTTATTTGAACTCACCAGCATGGATCGAGTTTTCGAGATATTTCAGACCCGCGATGCTTTTAATAGCAAAATTCTCTCAACTAACTAAATCTTTGGGCTGCTGCCTTTTTGCTATTTGGTCACAGATGCACTGCAAGAAGTCAGCTAGCCAAAGTTTACCTTGAGTAAAGACCAATCATCATCAAAAACTGCTTTAGCGTTCAACTTTTGAATGTAGTTCAAAACCAGCTCTAACTGGTCGGCACTTGCACCGTTGTAAGCTGCTAACAGGTCTACGAAAGGGTCAAGCCCCCAGATATTGCCGTCAGGTTGGTGGATCTCGTATACCCCGTCGCTAAAGATGTAGAGAGTGCTCAAATCCTCTACATCGCAGCAATTATCGACATAGGGGGCGTCAGGGAACATCCCGACCGGCATTCCGGGGGTTTTTAATCGCTGGATTTTAGCGGTGCTCGCAGGGGACTGGGAAATCAACACGGCTGGTGGATGGCCGGCGCTGGCATAAACTAGCTGGCGAGAAATGCGGTTGTAAACGCCATACCAGATGGTGAAATACTTGTCGTTTTGGTAGCTCATCTGGAAGGTGGTGTTCAGGGCGCGCAAAACGTCGCTGGGTTTGTAATAGTCTATGTTGGGGAGCGTGCGCGATCGCAGCAAATTCAGCACCGCCACAGAAGGCAGCGCCGCCCGCAAACCGTGACCGGCTACGTCGAGCAAGTAAATCGCCAAATAATCGGCATCTAGCCAGTTGTAGTCGAAGCAATCTCCACCCAACTGCCGGGAGGGAATGAATTTTGCCTCAATGCTGAAAGGTTCCGTCATCGGATCTGGCAGCAACGATTGCACGTACTCGGCGGCCTCGGCTAACTCTGCTTCCAGACTTTGCTTGGCTATTTTCAAATCTCGGCTGAGTTGGTGCAGCCGCAATCCGGCGCGTACTCTCGCCTGTAATTCGTTGAGTTCAATCGGCTTCGAGATAAAATCGTCTGCACCGGCGTCGAGGCCTTTGACTCGATCGGCGATCGAACCCAAAGAAGTCAACAAAAAGAATTGTGTAGTTGACAGATCCGGATCTGCCTTAACTCGACGACACACATCGATGCCGGTCAAGCGCGGCATGATCCAATCGCAAATTATCAGGGCCGGACGCAATTTTTGCGCCTGGGCTACACCGTCTTCGCCATTGCTTGCTACTGTTACTTCGTAACCCTGTTTTTTCAGGGTTCTTCTCAGCAGTTCTTGAACAGCCGTATCATCGTCAATAACCAGAATTTGAAACATGGGCACTTAGGTACTACAAGTTTTTCAAGGTCTGGGGGTCATTTAAAATATATCCTGTCAGCGCCCTTGTCTGAGATTGAGTATAGTTGATTGACATCGCTTTCGAGGTAATTGCTTTTGAGGACAGGTCGTTGAGTCCAATTTACGTTAAAATTTGATAGAAATTTGGCGCGATCGAACTTCACTCAGTTTATACTCAGAATATAAATTTTTATAGACTTTTATTTGCCACAGGCGCTCGTTGACATGAAAATGCTATTTATGGTATAGTGCCTAACCGATTAGTGGATTAGACATTGATCCAGGGCCCACCAAAGCTAGTATCCTCAAACTACCATTCAATTTTGCCGCCGTTATACTTGGTCTCGTTGTATTTTATCTGCTTGTATTGTGTCTCGTTGTATTTTGCCCACCGGGCGATGAAGAACTTCTGTGGTGAGCGTGATTGAATTAAAAGGTTCCGAAAAGTTGCCGATGCTAAAAAAAGCGGATCTTCAAGTCAATACAGGTCTGAATGGATTAAGCTGGGTTTTGTCGTGGTTTGCACAATTGTACGACTCGCGAATTCCTACAAGTGTGTGGATAAGGTGTCAGTTGGCTTTGGCTGAGGGCTTTACGAATGCGGTGCGTCACGCCCACAAGGGCAAACCAGCGGATTTGCCTGTTGACATTCAGGTGGCTGTGTTCGCTGACTCTTTAGAGATTAAAATTTGGGACTCGGGCGATCCGTTTGATTTAGAGAAAAAAATCAAAGATATTGCGGAAAAAGTCGATATTCACTCTCCAGGCGGGCGGGGCCTAAAATTAATCAAAGACATCGCAGACAGTATTAGTTACAAGAGAATGGCTGATGGACGGAACTGTTTGTCGATGGTCAAAAATTATACTCCTGTCTCAAGGCCGAACAATGAAGATGATATTTTGGAAGTGGTAGAGGAAATTTCTGATTAATGGGTTGATCGGATTTTAAAGGCGCGACAGAGGATTAAGCCACAGCAGAATTGTCCGTTTTAATTCATTTAATTCTCGATACACTTCTTGTTTGACCCACTGCCCGATCGCGTCGAAAGGTGTAAAAATTTGACCCACAGGCCAGCTAACATCTTGCCCCAAGGGCGTTTGGTGGTTGCCTGCTAGAGTCTGAACGGTAATCATGTCGGGAAATCGTGCTTTTAGCAGTTTGGTCAAAAGCAGGGTTTGGTCGATGTTGTCGCCGTTAAATTTGACTAAAAGATTGCGCCGAATTTGATAGCTATCTTGGACGAGGCGATTAGTCTCTTGCGGGGAAGGGGTAAACTCGACGTTAAAGACAGGGGAAATTTGCTCGACGATCGGGATTGCTTCGGATGCCGCATAATTGTTGAAAGAAATCAGAATATTGCCTGCCCTTTCTATGTCAAACACCGAACCAATCAGGAGGTGGAGTTTGCATCCCATGCTGTGTCCCATACCGTAAATGGGGAGATAGGAAGATTTGAGCAATTTAGTGGCGCGCAGGCGATCGAGGGCATTTTCAAATTTGTTGAGGACATCGCGGGCGATCGCAATATGATCCAAAGTATTGACAAACGGCGTTGCTACTACAACATATCCTTGATTCCCCAAAGCTTCTAACAGCCAGCGATAGGTGAGTTGCGGTGCTGTCGCCACAAATGCACCGCCGAGAAAATGTACGATCGCGATCGGTCTTGACGGAATTAATACCCAGTTGCCAGAAATTTCTTGCCAGTCCATAAATTCAATCTAATTCCAAATAAAAAGGCGAGCGTCCTGTGAAGGTAAAAGGCAGAATGTTTTATAAATTTTTGCTTTTATTTTTTGCATCAAAAAGGGGTTTGCTACCCATTTTTTAATTCCAAAAACTTTCCTTTTTACTTATACATTATTTATTCTAACTGTTGTGATGGCAAATAGCACGGCTGGCGATCGCTGCTATTAGTGCCTTGTATAGGCTTGAAGCTAGTGGCAGAATAAATCAAGACTGACATCCGATCTCGCAAAAATTTTTATATTGTCTGCCACTGCACGGCTGCAAGCCGCTGTAGCTGGTATTGCGGGTAATTGACCCGACAGAATATTCGCAGTCAAATACGGATCAAGACCCCAACATCGCGTATTAATCAGCCCCTAGGCGATCGGCTTTGATTTGGCTTTATTGGCAGCACCTAATTTCTTGACTAAACCCGCATATAGCAGTTCTCAATCTTGGTGAGGTATACCCTATGCTTTATGCTCTATGCTCTATGCCCCCTTATCAAGCGTGCACCTCATGTTACTGAGAAAGGCTATACAACTATAACATCCTTTAGGATCAACCCCCGATTTCAGACGATCGCTGGGAGTTTAATTCTGCACAATGACCAATACCTTCTGCCGTTTGATGACTCAACTTTTCGTGAGTTTTCATCCATTTCCACTTGTGCACAGTAGCTTGAGGATTGAGCACTGTGGTAGCCACGCCGTAAACAATAGTCGGCAAAACCTCCCGATTTAACCAACTTTGTCCCACCTTTCTCATGTAGTGCAGTGCCAAAACTTCTCGAAATTTGTTAAGCCTTTGCAAAAGCGGCAAATTCTTAAAACATAACTCTTCGTACTCCTGGAGTGATAACTCTTTTTCTCCCCGCAAGCGCCGCAGTTGGTTTTCCTTGACACAATCAGAAGCTATGCGCTTCTTCAGCCAGTGTTTATCTGTGAGAGAGTTCCCTCTAATTCGATAATTTCCCAAAGGTTCTGTCGCCGCTAGCAAGCCATACTTTTGAGCAAGTTTAGTAAATAACTCTGTATCTTCTCCTACCTGCCAATCTTCTGCAAAGCCACCTTCTTGGAGTAGAATAGAGCGATAGACTACAACAGAAGACGGGAAAACCCACGGACTTTCGCCTGTCTCCTTAATCGCCTGCATTTCTGCTTTAGTTGTAGGATAGGTGGGAATGTAACTCAACTTGTTGCCGCGCTTGTCTAAATATCGCAAAGCGTGAGCCACAGCTTTGACTTCGGGATTGTCTGCGAGCATCTTTAAACAAACTTCTAACTTATTGGGTTCCCAGGTATCGTCGCTGTCGATAAACGCTACATACTCGCCTGTGGCGCGATATATCATTAAATTTCTCGACTTAGAAACCCCGTAATTTTGAGGATTCCTGAAGTATTGAATTCTCGAATCTTGCTCGACCAGCTTAGCAGCAACTTTGTCAGTAGTGTCAGTAGAGCAGTCATCAACAATTAAAACTTCTAAATTTTTGTGGGTACCATTGAGTACGGAGGCAACTGTCTCGGCCAGAGTGTCGCCAGCATTGAATGCAGGAATGATTACGCTGATTTTTTGGCTATTCATAACTTGCATTAAGGTGTGGTTTGGTAGTTGTTCGCCGAAGTATAGTATCGAAGCCTACACTCTGACTCATTTACGTGCAAGTACCTGTAGTCAGAAAAGTTGCCTACATACTGCCAATATAACAGGTTTACCAACGTGAGTGTTATCTACCATAAGGAGGGGACAGCCCTTAGCAGGCGGAGTGCAGACTATTAATTGGCGGGCAATTTTTCAGACACAAAGGCGACGGCTGCGATGGATTGAGGGTTTTGTCCGGGGACTGGAGCTGTCCTAAATTCGATCGCATTTTTTTGCTTTAATAGGACTTACCAAGAAAAACCCGACCTCACCCAAAATTATTGGTTTGATAACTATATAGCTACTAAAAAATTGCAGTTATGACTCAGTTCGATTCCGGTTAATCGCTAATCATAATTTTTTTATTGCGCCAAAACTGGGAAGGAGGAATTTGAAATTTTCCTCCAAACCTAATTACAATTATTTGATAAATTTCTATATCAAGAGTCAGTAAAACATGGTTTACTGATTAACCGAAAGTCGAAAAAATTCCCAAAAAAAGCTATAACTAAGTCTGTTCCAGCAATCGTAAATCATTTGTGAATTTCTTACTGCCTCCCTTGGTAAAGTTGGGGTGGGGTAAAAAAATACGACTCATTTGGAATTACTCTATGTGTTGCCTTACCCTAGCCATCACCTAAAATACTGATTGTTTTGCTGTTGCTTAATCAGCCTAGGGAACAAAAATAATTGGAAAATTCAGAAGCTTTGTGAACCAGGGTTTATATGATTGGCATCTTTAGTTTTTCCTACCTTAAATCAGCCACACCCTTTTTCTGAGTTTATCAGCTTTTTTGAAATCGGTATTCTATCAAAAAAACTGCTTTTGCAAACTTGTTTAATTATTAAATTGCCACCGTCTGTCCCTGATTTGTCTCTTCCTCTTGTACCCCGATCGCCTCCCAGGGTCAAATCGTTTTCCCGTCTGCCATAACAGGTAATTTATCTGCGATTGAACTTAGTACCGCTAGGTTTTAGGGAAGATGCTCCTAAAAGTATACTATAAAAAATCCTCGCCTCACGCGTAAAAAATGTTGCCAAATTTCTTGAGCAAAGTGCGAATTTATACTTCTTGCCTAACTGTCTTGGTGTTGGGTAGCTGCCAGCAACAGCTACAGCCAACCTTGCAGCAGCAGCGCAGCCAACAGGGGATGGCAGTTTCGGCTCACCCTCTGGCGAGCGCTGCAGGGCTGGCCCTGCTGCAACAGGGCGGCAATGCAGTGGATGCGGCGGCTGCTGCGGCTTTGGCGATTTCGGTGGTGGAGCCTTTTTCGGCGGGTATCGGTGGCGGGGGTTTTTTACTGCTGCGGCGGGCGGAAACGGGGACTGTGCAAGCGCTGGATTTCCGGGAACGAGCTCCGAAACGGGCGGCGCGGGATATGTACCTCGACAAGCAAGGCAAGGTGCGCCAAAGGGCAAGTCTGGACGGGCATTTGGCGGCGGGTATTCCGGGTACTGTTGCTGGACTTTATACGGTGCACCGCGAGTATGGTAAGTTGCCTTGGGCCCAGGTGGTGGCGCCAGCGATCGCCCTGGCTGAAAAAGGCTTTCCGGTAAGTTCGCGGTTTACGACGGCTACCGGGCGACGACAGGATGTGCTCAAAAAAAACCGGGCGGCGCTGGAGGTTTTTACTCGCGGTGGCATTTTATACCAGCCGGGTGAGCTTTTGGTACAGCGGGATTTGGCGCGGACTTTGCGGCAGATTGCGCAAAATCCGCAGAGTTTTTATACCGGGGACATTGCGCGGGCGATCGCCGCCGACATGGCTAAAAACGGCGGTATTATCACTCTGGAAGATTTGAAAAACTATACGCCGATTTGGCGGAATCCGGTTTGTGGCAACTTTCGCACTTATGAAATTTGCGCGATGTCGCCTCCTTCTTCCGGCGGCGTTCATTTGTTGCAAATCTTAAATATTCTGGGAGATACGGAGCTCAAGAGTTTGGGAAGGCAAAGTCCAGATACTTTGCACTTACTGGCGGAGAGCATGAGGATTGCTTATGCCGATCGGGCTGAGTATTTGGGCGACCCGGATTTTGTGAGTGTACCGGTCAAAGCTCTGACTAGCAGGAATTATGCCAAATTGAGACGATCGCAAATCCAAATGTCAAAAGCCCGACCCTCCAGCGAGGTAAAGGCTGTTGACACTGAAACTTTGAACCGTCTCCTGTGGGAGTCTCCGGAAACTACGCACCTTACGGTAGTTGACAAAGAGCGCAATGTAGTAAGCTTGACATTTACGGTGAATGGCGGTTTTGGGGCTGGAGTCGTGGCCGCGGGTACGGGAATTTTGCTCAACAACGAGATGGATGATTTTGCAGCGGCGCCGGGAGTGCCGAATTTGTTTGGTTTGGTGGGCGGGGAGGCAAATTCGATCGCCCCGGGCAAAACTCCTTTATCGAGCATGACGCCGGTCATCGTGACAGAAAATGGCAAATTTCGCCTCGCTGCAGGGGCTCCCGGAGGCAGCACGATTATTACCACGGTGTTGCAAATTGTACTGAACGTATTGGTTCACGACATGAATGTCGGCGATGCTGTGTCTGCACCTCGGATACACCACCAGTGGCAACCCGATCGGCTGAGGGTGGAACGGGGAGGTTTTGAGGCTGCAACGCTTTCGGAGTTGCGGCGGCGGGGACACCAGATTGTTGAAGGTGACGGCTGGGGCAATGCCAATGCGATCGTCCGGACTGCAGACGGTTGGTTGGAAGGGGCTGCCGATCGGCGTGGCGAAGGAGAAGCAAGGGGGTTTTAGTCAACAGTCAGTCGATTAGAGATTTTAGAGCGGGGCGAGACTTTGGCGACTCGACGATTTTAGATTTACTCCACAGATGAATCTGGAATGTTGAACTCGGATCAAAAATTTTGATCTCTCTACGACAGGAATCGGGGGCTCCTATGGTTTTTTTGGGCGAAGTCATCTTTCATAAGTCATTAGCTATTAGTCATTAGCTATTAGTCATTAGCTATTAGCCATTAGTCATTTTGGAGAGCGCCAACGGTATCAAAACCCGGTTTTTTGGGTCTCCAGTGCGTAACTCCTGAAATTATTAGTCTGTGTAAGTGTATTTTTGCATCCGTATTTTTGCGCTGAAGTTTAGAGGCTGAATAATTGCCAAGAACTACCCAAAAAATTAGCCCCAAAAAACGTATATACACTTATGTGTAAAGTTATTGTAAAGGCCCTAGACATTGATACTTATATAATGTAAAAATGAAGTTGGGCATTGGATCAGGTTTGTATCTTCCAGGAAAAATTTATGATAATTACTCACAAAATTGCTGGCTTAACAGCTACATTAACTACTGCTATGAGTTTGTTGGCAGCGCCAGCAATGGCATTTTCGGTAGGGGCAACTAATAACACTGAGACTTTAAAAAATAATTTATTGGGGACTAATACAGCCGGGTTGAGTAATTTCTCTGTTTCAATTACGGGTAATTCGGCTGCTTTTGGTACTTTCACTAATGACCCCTTCGGTTTGACATCAGGTGTTGTTCTGAGCACTGGTAAAGTCACCGATATACCGGGTCAGAATCGGAAAGATAACTTCACGACACAGGACAGCGATTTAAGCACGGATTTTGGTGCTAAGGGTGAACAAGGGGATCTGACTCAGCTAAACCTCAGCTTTTTTGCTAATAGTACGGTTGAAAAATTGTTCTTTCAATATGTATTTGCTTCTGAGGAGTTTCCTGAGTTCGGCGGTTCTAAATATAATGACGATTTTGAACTGCTGTTGAACGGCACTAATTTGGCAAAATTGAGCGACGGAAAAAGAGTTACGATTAATAATCTTGTTCCAGATCCATATAATCGCTCTAAAGATCACCCCGACTATATTAACAACCCAAGTTTGACAGGTATTGCTGCTAACATCGTTAAGCTGGACGGTTTTACTAAAGTTTTAGGTTTTGAGGGTTTGCTCAAGCAAAATCAGACGAATGTTCTCAGTATCCGCATTAAAGATGTGGGCGATGGCAAGTTAGATTCTGCTGTATTTATTCAAGGCGGTTCTGTGGGGACGGTTCAACCTGAACCGGTTCCCGAACCGATGACTGTGGGGGGTTTGATGGCGGGAGGCGCTATGCTGGCTGCTGGACGAAAGTTACGCAATCGCCGTGGCGGAAGTAATTAATAAGTAAGTAGGTCGGCGAAAAAAAACAAAACTATGTTAAGATACATAAAGAAAGGTATAGCTTTAGTGAGATAATTAATATATGGGCGCTCGATTAAGAGTATTTCTGACTCAAAAGCAAGACAAAACCCTATTTAATCTGAGAACGGCGAAAGTACCACAGAAAGTCAAAGATCGAGCAGAAGTAATCAGGTTAAACGCAAATGACTGGTATGTTGAGAAAATAGCTACTCACTTTAACTGGGCTTCACAAACAGTGAGAGCAGTCTTACATAAATGGGAAGAATTTGGTATAGAAAGCCTTTGGGAAAAACCAGGTAGAGGGGTAAAAGCCAAATGGAAAGAAGAAGATATAGAGTTTTTGTCAGAATGCTTAAAAAAAGAACCACGTACATATAACAGTTTTCAATTAGCTGATAAATTAGAAAAAGAGCGCTCTATTAAATTAAGTCCCGACCGACTAAGACGGGTACTAAAAAAAAGGGTATCCGCTCAATAAGTAGGGGTAGCAGAGGAAAAAAAGTAAGCAGAGTGCAGAAAGTGTCATAAAATAAGACACATGACGCCAAAGATTATTTCACCAGACAAGTCATCCTCCAATATACTGCAAACCATCGACCCCCCCAAGGATTGCAGACGAATCCATGCGTCATAAAGTAGAGCTCTTACTGAACCTCATTGAGCAATTACAATTAAAAGTCAAAGACTTAGAGTCAGAGAATCAACGGTTAAAAGATGAAAACAACCGATTGAAGGGAGAACAAGGAAAACCAGACATCAAAGCCAACTCCAAAGGGTTCAAAAGCCAGCACTCGTCAGAGAAAGAGCGAAAAACGCCAAAAAAGCATAGCAAACGCAGTAAGAACGCCACGATTAAAATAGCTCGAGAAGAAATACTAGAATATCCCACAGACCAACTGCCAGCAGATGCAGAATTTAAAGGATACGAACAAGTAATCATCCAAGATATCAGCTTGGCAACCGACAACATATTGTTCCGTAAACAGAAATATTACTCACCCTCACTCCGAAAAACTTATGTAGCAGAATTACCATGAGGCTACGAAGGAGAATTTGGACCAGGAATCAAAGCCTTAATCATCAGTTTGTACTATGGGGGCAATATGACGCAAGGCAAACTACTAGATTTTTTAGCCGATTTAGGTATTTCCATCTGGGCCGGTTATTTATCCAACCTGTTAATCAAAAACCACTCCGGTTTTGAAACCGAGAAACAAGAAGTTTATGATTCAGGACTAGCGAGTAGCCCTTGGCAACACTTTGACCAAACTGGCGCGCGTGTAGGTGGAGTCAACCATACCGCCAATATCATCTGCAACCCTTTATATACAGTCTACTTCACAACAGGGTAGTGCCCTGAAGGAAAGGATTAAGAGAATTAAACTGAATTCAAAGAAAGTAGGCGTTTAGAGTTGTAAATTAGCATTGTAATGATGCACAAAGCGCCAAATGGCAGCAATATGATTTTCTAATTTTTTAGAGAAGGCTAAGCTCTTTCTTACCAATCGAGACACTCGTTGTCGAATAGTACAGTTGAAGCGCTCGATATAGCTAGTAAAACCACTATCTTTGTCTACACTCCGATGACGTTTGCTGGGCAATACAGAATCATAAGCACTCCAATGGTCGGTATAAATTACTGCACACTGACGCTACACTGGTGGCATTGAATTCCATAAAGCTTGAGCCGATACTGCGCTACGCTCTCCAATATGTACACCAACAATTTCCCTAGTCTGGGCATCCAATGCCAGCCAGACCCACTGCTGATTTCCTTTACTATCAACGAATGACCATAACTCATCCATCTGTCGGGGCGACAAGTCGCCTATAACGCTGATAGAATAAGCCTCATAGCTCTTATGCCTTGTTGATAATTAGGTAGTTTATGTGGAGACAAAGACATTAATTCAACAACAACCTGCCAATTACTAAACATCGAATCGACCCATGATTCACCCCAGAGTCCAATATAAAAAGTGCTATGTCTAGCATATTTTCTGTGGCTTTCTGTTTTTCTGCCTAGATATTCTTGAACTTGCTTTGATTTAATATCTATCCCCAGGGCTATTTCATTCTAAACAACTCCTTAATTAGTTTAAGGCCAAATCCCGCCAGACGTTGGGCTTGAGCCATATTATCAAATCCATAATCGCGGTATATGTTGAGTGCAAAATTTCGAGCGGCTGCCCAAATTTGAACTAAAGGTTTTGTCCTTATACGAGAAGCATCTTCACCTTGAGTTACATCCCGCACATAATGAACCTTGTTTTCAACTCCCCAATAACCTCGAATCCGCTTGGCAAATTCTTCAGCCGTTTCAATCAGAGAAGAAACGTAAAAACGAATTTCAACACTTGATTCAATAATATTTGCTCGATGGACTTCGCGGTATGACTCAATACGAATCACGGTTTTAAGTCCCGGAAATTCAGGAATATTATCTAACTGGTTACTAATACTAACCGTGCGGTTTTCAACTCGACCATGACCAACATTGTTCGATTCATGAGTCTGAATAGCTTGAAAATTGGATTGGACTGCTTCAAGTAGACCCGATTGGTTGCCTTTGAGCGCCCCAATATAGTCATTCCCACTGTCTACGATGACTTGAGCAGTTTTTTTTTTGGTACTGATTGCATCAAAAGCGAACACTACACCCTTGAGGGCCAGATCTTTGATAAATGCGGGTAAGGCGGTGATTTCATTAGTTTTTGAATCAACTTCATAGGGGTCGAGAATCAGCCCTCGTTCTACGATGTAGGCACTTACTAACATAATAGCCGGATGAGAATCTACATTAGCGTCATCATTAATCGCTTCATAAGACCCTCGTAAAACTTTGCCGTCCACTGCAATAGTTTCGCTTTCTATTGGGTCAATCCCAAAAAAACTAGATAAACAGGATGAGTAGCGTTGTTGATCAATTCGTAGTAACGTTCGTCTTATCGTACTATAGGAGGGTAAGCGGTTTTTTTCAGGTTTGAACAATTCTAACAGTTCATCACGGTAGGCTTTTAACCAATCTCCAATCGCTATAAAACCCCGATTTCCTGCCGCAACGGCCAGGGTAAATAAGGCTAGACATTCGCTTTGTTGATGACGCATTCCTGCTCTACGACGGCAATCTTCAAGATCCTCAAATGCTTCAACAATTGTTATCTGGGACATTTTGACCTGAACCCTCAGTGAGATTAATCTGTTATTCTATCAGGCCTTACACTAGAATGAAATAGCCCTGTATCTATCCCTTGAATGATACTCTTTAAGTATGATAGCGATAGCAAAATTAATAATTTACTCAATCGGTCGCCCGTT
>NZ_JAUBOS010000129.1:0-4200 GCF_036700365.1 Microcoleus sp. w2-18bC1 | reverse complement strand
AGTTTTTGAGCAACAGCTTGCCTGAGATTCAAAGGTGGCTACTTTTAGCTGCGCTCATTTTTTAGTCTAAACTACAGGAGTTGATTCAAAAGGGAAAAAAACTATGTTGCCAAAATTCAAGGAAGAGAACCCAAACTTCAAAGGAAAGTTTCGATTTCAAGTAAATCCTTATTTGTGGGAGGATTTGCAACTAGATGAAGAAGTTGAACTCATTACCACCAATTGTTGCTATGTATTTGACAAACTTGTAAATATACTCAGCACAGATAATCCTAAATATCCTCACATATTTTAATATCTAAAGCCCTTAGCTGCGAGTGAGTTCAGCTAGTATATCGCAGAGTTCGCTCCATCAAAGTTATCGTTTGAAGCGCAGTTCAGAGAACTAGAAATGATCGGTTTCGTTGTTGAGTCCAGAGAAGTTATCGTCGATCGCCCGATCATAAATAATTGTTAAGAGATCGGGCATAACAAATCATTGGATCGGACAAAATTGTGATATTTTTAGGTTTAGTTGGAGTGATAGTTATGGGAATCAGCAGCGAAGACAGAGACACCCTCGAATGCCTAGAGCAAGAGCTATGGCGTCAAGAAACTCGCCTTGACAAGCAGCGCATGAATGAACTCCTCGCACCGGACTTCTTTGAATTTGGACGTTCTGGACGTGTCTGGCAAAGACAAGATACACTTGTGGCAGAGCCTTCATCAATAGATGTCATCTTTCCGCTACCTGAATTTCACATTCGCCTGCTCGATGAGAACATTGTTCAGGTTACCTATGACAGTGCATTTATTTATGACGGCGTTGTTGAACATACACACAGAAGCTCTATTTGGTCGCGAACGGCAAGCGGTTGGGTACTTCGCTTTCATCAGGGTACACCGTTTCAACCTTGACTACTCTCAGCACTCGGATCACAACGATGAATGCCATTACCTATAGACATCCAGAATTTGGGGATGAACACTAAATCAGTGCTTGTATGTGGGCTGCTGCGGATCTATGGGAACTTACAGATGGAACACCAGAAAGTGTTGCTGAATGGAAAAAAATTTCTGACCTAGAAGAATTAAGAGCCAGAATTTTGAGTAGCGAGAAAAGGCTAGTCGCTAGGTGGAGTGGGATTATTGTTGGTTTTATTGCATTTCAGAGAGGGAATCATCTGTCATTGTTGTTCGTCCGAAGAGAATTTGGTGGGCAAGGAATCGGTAGAGAACTATTCACTCGATGCAGCAACGATATTGAGGAAATCACGGTTAACTACAAAGAAGATGGAAAAAAGCTTCAGATTGAAGCAGTTGAGCGTGGTTAGGATTGCTATAATAGACCTCTTGCAAAAAAAATCTATCTTAGAATTAAAGGTTTTGAGTGTTAGACCTGAGAGCCAACTCATAATTGTCAAGTGCTGATATAACCTGCAATCTGCTCTAATTAAGCAAAACTTTTGATTATAGCATAAAATTATTTTGCAAGAGGTCTAATGACCTGAGCGATGGTTAGAGTCGATAAAAAGTAGCATGGAAAGAGAGTCAGCACCCCGCTTTAATTTTAGGCGGTTAAAACCGCTATCTCGCTTTCCTCTGAACTCTCGCATAGACTGAGTTTCCAGCTTCGGAGGTTTTCTCATGAAAATAATTTGGGAAAGAATTGATAATTGGCTGGCAGCCAATGCACCTGAAGTGCTGAAAAGTCTCAGACCGGGCGCTACTGATGAGGAGATTGATCGAGCAGAAGCATTCTTTGGTGTAGAGTTTCCCGAAGATTTCAAGCTGTCTTACCGCGTGCATAACGGTCAGGATGAAGAATCTTATTCCCTGTTCCCCAACTTGAAGTTCCTCTCTCTCCAAAGCGCGATCGAAATATCTGAAAAATGGCAGGATTATTCAGACGATAATTTTAGGTGCGATGGTGACGACATTTTTGAAGGAATCTGGAAGGGTTGGTGGAACCCGAATTGGATTCCATTCACAAACGAAAGCAATGGTGCTTGCGAATGCGTAGATTTAGCCCCAGCAGCAGGCGGAAATGTTGGACAAGTCATTATTGTTGAGTGGCAGGAACCTACTAGAGGGCTTATTGCACCTAATTTTCGAGTTTATATGGAGAACTTTGCAGATGCACTAGAACGAGGAGAATATCGGTTCTCTGAGGATGGTTATGGGTTAGTCGATCTAGTGGACTTTGAAATATTGATGCAGAAACATAATTGAAAGGCCCCAACAAGTAGCACAGGCTGTGGCAGTAGTTTGAAAACGATCGTTTTTTGTGAATAACGTATTGACATTGTAAATACATTTTACCTATACTAGGGAGCATGAATGTATACTTCGTGCTCAATGGCATTACCTTTGTATGGGACGAGGGAAAAGCGCGGATAAATCCCACGAATCATGATGGGGTTACTTTTCAACAAGCTGCTGAATCCTTCTTTGACCCATTTCTAGTTGTCGTTGATGCCAGCCGCAATGAGGAAGCGCGTGAGGCTGTGATTGGGCTAGATAGTCGGTGGAATCTACTGTATGTGGTTCACATTGAGCGTGAAGAAAATGTCATTCGGATTATTTCAGCACGTAAAGCAACTCGTCAGGAGAGGGCAGAGTATGAAGGTTGAAGCATTAAAGCAGCGATTAAACCGCAACCGTCCAATGACTAGCGTGACGATTCGTATGCCCGAAGATGTTGTGGAAGATTTAAAAAAAGTTGCACCATTGTTGGGTTTTTCGGGTTATCAGCCATTAATTCGTGCTTATATCGGTCAAGGTTTGCGCGTTGATTTAGAACGATTTGAGAGCGAGAAAGTAACAGCCTTAGTAGCAAGTTTGAAGCGTCGAGGTGTCAGCGATGCAGTGATTGATGAGGCATTAAAGGAAGTCGTTCATGCTGAGTCCTGTTAATTGTGTCGAGCCAGCAGTACAAAAAGGCGATCGATCTAACATTCAGATAGCTAACACGACACGGTATCTCATTACGCAAGTCACTGCCTCATGAACGCAGACGCTATGAACAATACCTCAAAAACCGACTGGGCTAGAATCGACGAAATGAGCGATAAAGATATCGATACCTCCGATATTCCACCGCTGTCGGAGGAGTTCTTTCATCGCCGATTAAAACTGTACAAATCCGCATTCGGACGATCGACCATTAATGAAAATATTCCCTGCTCGCATTCATATTCTGCTTGCCAGTCAAGCTCCCGTCGGACTAATCATTCGACGCGGCCCGTCGAAGCAGGTTGCAACAATGCTATGGGATCGACAATGCGATCGATTCCAACTGGGACAATGGTTAAAGGGACGCATCTACGAACGCCGGAGTGACCTCTCACCCGACGGCAAATATCTGATTTACTTCGCGATGAATGGTCGCTGGCAATCGGAGGCCTGTGGTGCCTGGACTGCGATTTCACAAGCACCATACCTCAAAGCGATCGCCATCTTCCCCAAGGGGGATTGTTGGAATGGGGGTGGTCTGTGGACGAGCCAAGCCACCTACTGGCTCAACGACGGCTACTACGGCCACCAGATATTGCGGGATACTTCGACAGTCCGTCGCGACACCACCTACGCCCCAACCTGCAATTATGGCAACAACGAGTGTCTCGGCGTCTATTACCCTCGACTTTTACGCGATGGTTGGCAACTGGTCGATCGCGTACAGTTCGGCAAAGGGAAAGACCAACATATCTTTGAAAAATCGATCGGCAACGGCTGGATACTCCGCAAAATCGCCCATGCCGAGAGCGATCACCCAGAGGGGAAAGGCTGTTATTGGGATGAACATTCACTAATTAATCGGGCTACTAATGCCACGATTAGTTATCCCCAATGGGAGTGGGCAGACCTGGATGGCAAACGGCTAGTCTGGGCGGCTGAAGGCAACCTCTATGCGGCAGAGATAACAGCGGAAGGATTAACCAACGTTGTCCTATTATTTGATTTTAATGATATGCAATTTCAGCCGATCGCTGCGCCATACTGAATCATCATCCATTTTTAACTGGATACCGATAACCGAACTTAAACCGCTATATGTCTATATCCATAACTTCTAGTTTGGTATCTCCGATTCTTTCGGAGTTAAAATTGATATCTCTTGCTGTCATAAAACGATAAATACTAAAACTGTAGTTTAGACTAAAAAATCAGTGCAGCTAAAAGTAGCAGCCTTTTAGCAGAAGGCAAGCTGTTGCTCAAAAA
>NZ_JAUBOS010000128.1:0-4249 GCF_036700365.1 Microcoleus sp. w2-18bC1 | reverse complement strand
AATTAATTATGAAATGGAACCGAAAGATCAAAAACAAAGGTAACTTAGTTAATGCAGTTTAGATGTCGAACAGCTTACAACATTAGACTCTGGATAAAGTTGGTATGCCGTTGTTTTATTTTATCCAGAGTGATGAAAGAGCGTTAGTCTGTTTTTTTGGGCTACTTGCTGTGGAATCGCCTGATATTGCTTTATCGCTGGTGGGTGGGAGAGTTATGCTCCGTGGGGGGAATTTTTGGGGAGTGCGATCGCGAATGGCTGTAATGATATGATGGCGAAATGGCAATCAATACTGCTCGGTTAAGCAATTTCGTGGGTATGATATGTCCGAAGAAGATATCTTTCACAATGCTGTTCGTTCAGCTTTAGAAAAAGAGCTTGACTAAAGTGCCAAATAGTTTGCTAAAATTCTCCAGAGTTAATCATTGAGAGGAAGTTTTGTGTTTGCCCTCAAACGAGCGCTCAAACTGAATAACAACGAAGCGACTTTGATGGCAAGACACGCAGGATTCCGGCGCGTAGTATTTAACTTTGGGTTAAGCTTGCGGACTCAAATGTATAGCGAGGGAAAATTCACAGACTCGAAGGTGATCAACGAAGTTAAAAAAGTTCTTACCAACTACGTCAAGAAAAAGCCTGAATTCGGCTGGATGAACCAGTTGTCTAGTCGAGTTTATCAAAATGCTTTAATTGACTTGAAAGATGCTTTTAGTAGATATCGCTCAGGAAAGGCAGGTCATCCAAAATTTGCTAGCCGTCGAGACGGTCAATCTTTTACGGTTGATTCATCTAACGGCAAAGTTTTGTTAACCGCTGGCAACACTATTAAGATTCCTACTTTGGGAACTTTTCGGCTTTTTGAGCCATTAGAGTGTAGTTTTATCTCTCAAACTTTCACGATTTCAAAACAAGGAAATCGCTGGTTCGTTTCTTTTTGCGTTGATGCAGAACGTCTCCCGGTTCAGCAGTCTGAAAGTTCTGTAGGAATTGATGTCGGCATCAAGTCATTTGCCACGCTGTCAACCCAGCAGGTTTTTGATGCGCCAAAACCGTTAAAGCAAGCGAAAACCAAGCTTGCTACTTTGCAGCGCCAAGCATCTAAACAGCTAAAAGGCTCTAAGAATCAGCGCAAAACTTACAATAAAATTAGCAGACTCCATGCAAGAATAGCTCGTATTCGCCTAGACTTTCTCCATAAGTTGACAACTTATTTAGCCCAAACTTTTAAGCTAATTAAGATTGAAGATTTAAACGTCAAAGGAATGATGGCGAATCATAAGTTAGCTGGAGCAATATCTGATCTTGGGTTTTACGAATTAAAACGGCAACTCGACTACAAGTGTCAAATGTATGGGGCTAGTTTGGTACTGGTAGACCAGTGGTTTCCTAGTACCAAAACTTGCTCGAATTGTGGCAACAAAAAAGATATGCCACTAAGCGTTCGGACTTTCGACTGTCCTGCTTGTGGCATATCTTTAGATCGGGATTTTAACGCAAGTTTGAATATTTTAAATTGGGAACCCTCGGCTTGAGGGGAATAGCCTACTTATCTTGGGATTAGCCGTCTACCCAACAGCGTAGGAAGTAAACCCTGAATTGTATCTAAAGACGACTTTAGGTAGGTTTAGGTAAGTTTTATAAAGCAGGGATGGATCATCACTCACGATCCTCTTTTTATCAAGGTAGAGGAACTTGATTTTTTTATCGACTTAGCAGGGAAGAAAATTTTAGCAGCAGAGAAAGATGGCTTCAAGATTGCTGTAGAGATTAAATCTTTTATCGGTGCATCTGATTTAGCCAGCTTTTATATAGCTTTGGGTCAATTTCTCAGCTATCGTTCTGCCCTGAGAAAGAAGCAACCCAACAGAATTTTGTATTTATTTAGCAATAAACCAAGATGTGTATAATGATTTTTTCAGCAATCGTTTTATTCAAGAATTAATTGCAGAGCATCAGCTCAAATTACTCATTTTTGATGCTATTCAAGAGGGGATACTTTTATGGAAAGAGTAAACTACAGAGAATTAATCCAAACAATTCTGTCTCAACACTCAAGGAATGACTTGGATACTGAAACAGAAGTTCAATTACTTTTTGATACCGAACGAGAGCATTATCATGTGGTTCATTTGGGCTGGGACGAGCAAAAACGGGTTTACGGCTGTGTGATTCACGTCGATATAAAAGATGGTAAATTTTGGATTCAGAGGGATAGAACGGAAGCAGGAATAGCGAATGAGCTAGTAGCCGCCGGAGTTCCCAAGGAAGATATTGTTTTAGCTTTTAAAGCCCCTTACGTGCGTCAATTTACTGAGTTTGCAGTGGGGTAATTGGATACGGAGGATTTACATTTTCATCAAAAATAAAGTATTTAGTTTTGTCACGCGAGCGGAACTTACGCTCATAAACCGGGTTGATCTGAAAATCCTGTGTTTGGAGAGGTCGAGGAATAGCATTGGGGAAGAGATTCATAATCCGGGTTAGCTACCCCCTTTATCATCGGCAGAAAGAAAGTCACTTTCTGCGATTGCAGAAGAATCTGCGCGCTCGTTATTTTCCCTCAGCAAGATTGTCAGCTTCCCGCTATCTTGGCAACAAGCCAAGACTTCCGGCTGATAAAATATGCAAAAAGATTATAATTTCAGTTAAGAGAGTGAAAATAACCATCGCAATGATGCGAATCGAGTTAATCTAACTCTCGAAAAAACTGAAAATCTCTCTTTACATCATGTGGATGAACTGTTGCGATGTTGATCAACTCGATTGATGTCAACTGGAAAGAAGGGAAGAGCGCCTGACGGGGTGACAACAAGAGTCAGAACACAGATAGAATCAAGGACATAGCCCTCATACCCCTCTGAAAAAATGGTAGTTTGTTTCGCCTGGTTCTCATTAATGAGCGTAATAATCTCTCGACTTGCATTCCATACCAATTACCCAGTATTGACCATATAATCCTATCCAAAAACTACTAGAACGACGTATTGAGCGCCCGTATTCAACTAACCTGCCCACATATTTCGGCACTCCCATCGTCTTGATTTTTTGACCTTGAATCACAGCACAACTGTAAGCAATGGCTATCAATAATATCAAACTGCTTAAACGCCAGGGCTGTTTCATTCTAGTTGAGTAGTTGTAGGAGACCGCAATCATAATCACTCCAGACCGCAATCAGGATTTTTTCGAGACCACATTAAATGCAACTGAAGCCAAACTTCAGACCAGATTAAATGAAACACAGACCAGATTAAATGCAACCAGACCGCAATCATCCAACCGAGACCGCATTAAATGCAACTAGCTCCCTGACCTCAAACACTGAAACTCAGTCAAGCTAAAACCTTTATCTGGAAAACAATCCAGCCATCAGTACAGTCGGCCCAGAGCAGAGCGTCTCGCTGTAAGTCCAGGTTTTAGTCGAGGGTTGAAATCCGTGCGTAGCCAACGAGCATATACTCGTGCCTCTGTTTTGAGGGCGAAGTGTGAGGGAATGTTACATAACTAACTAGGGCTTGCTGAATAAGTTAAGAAAACTCGCTATCGCAATTAATGGGTGATTCAAGCTCGGCGAAACATAATTTTTTGTTGACTATAACTTGCCCAGTTATAGCTTTTAGTAATGATTAACCCGTAAACAGGTGTGATTTTTGGTTTTTGACATAAAAACACACAAAAAACCCGTCTTAACCAGGTAGAAAGGTTCATTACTAAAAAAGTAATAGCAATAGCTGTACCAGAAGTATTATCAAGTTTTGCCATCACGCGATTCAAGCTGAATCTTCGTTTACGCAAGTCCCGAACTTGCCCTCAATAGAGTTACGAATTCTCTCATCTTCCCAGGCTTGTTTCTTTGTTTCCTTACTCACAATTGCTGGTGGTCTTCCTAACGGAGGCCCACTAATTCTAATTCCTCTTTCTTTACACCAAGCTCGGTTTTCCCTTGTTCGATAAATGCGATCTGCATGGACTGATTCTGGATAGTATCCTGTGTAACTTTTAAATGCTTCTACTTGGGCTTTTAAGTCTCCTGATTCGTTAAAATTATCCCAGCTTATTCGCTCTAAAAACACATAGCCATCAAAGCAACTCGCTGACAGTTTAGCTCGCCTCTCTACTGGTTTTCCTGCTTTACCTCTAACAATGGGACGGATGTGGGGTTGGCTTAAACTTACAGCACTTTGCTTAACGATTAGGTACAATATTAGAGGTGGTAAGAAAGAGAAAAATGAAACCCTACTCCCTAGAT
>NZ_JAUBOS010000041.1:0-51988 GCF_036700365.1 Microcoleus sp. w2-18bC1 | reverse complement strand
GAATTTAACAGGCTTCTCAATTCACATATCATTTCCAGTTTTTTTTGTCAACTCCTAATACTGAACCGACGCCCTAGCATATAGCCATCCATATCTGGCATTCCGATGTCGCACAGGAGGATATCGAAGGGTGTGGTTGAGAGCAGTTGCAGTGCCTCGATCGCAGACCCAACGGCAGTCACTTTGGCTCCGGCTTGTTCCGCTACAAATGCCACAAACTCGCGTGAATCCTGTTCATCATCCACAACCAACACGCGCACAGAGGCCAGGTGAAGATCGTCCCATCGAGCTTCTGTTGTATCGGCAACTTCTTCAAGCAGATTCGCGGTATGCAAAAGAGGAAGTTCAACGGTGAAGCTGGCTCCCCGTCCTTCACCCCTACTCTCAACCCAAATTTTGCCGCCGTGCAATTCCACAATTTGACGTGCAATCGCCAGCCCCAATCCCAAACCCCCAAATTTACGAGTTATGGCTCCATCCTCTTGCCGAAAATGCTCAAACACATAAGGCAGAAACTCAGGATTGATGCCTTTTCCTGTATCGGTGACAAGAATCTGGGCATAAGTTCCAGTTTGGGTTAACCTAACGCTAATTTGCCCGCCTTGATGGGTGAATTTCACGGCATTGGATAAAAGATTCCAGATTACTTGCTGCAAACGCCCGGAATCGCCCATTACCATTCCGATGCCGGGTGAAAAGCTTGTTTGAATTTCCAGCGACTTGGCTTCGGCTGCTAGCCGAACGGTTTCCAAGGCGGCCGAGATCACCATATTCAAATCAACGGACATCCGATTCAAACTCAGTTTGCCGCTCATACCATTTTTCTAAAGATGTGATAGACTTGTGTAAAAAGTAAAGGAGAGAATTACAATGTCTGGTCGTCCTCATATAAAGATTACCGAATCAGTAGAAAATTTACGAGGAATCCTTAAACAGCAAAAAATAATCCTAGGTTATAACAAAGTTCAAATGCTTTATTTATTTCAGTCAAAACAAGTAGAAACTGTGCGGGAAGTATCGGCAGTTTTAGGTAAAAGTGAGGCAACAATTCATCGCTGGCTCTCTCAATATAAAAAGGGCGGTCTGGAAAATTTGTTAAAAAATCGGCAGGTTTTTGGCCGCCCAAAAAAGTTTTCAGTTGAAATAGCAGCGACCTTGCAACAAGAGTTGAGAGACCCCGAAGGATTTCAGAGTTATAAAGAAGTTCATCTTTGGCTCTGGTTGATTAAAGGAATAGCTAGCAGTTACCAGGCGGTATATTCTTTAGTTAGAGGGGAATTAAAAAGTAAATTAAAAATTCCCAGACCTCGCAGTATTTCTCAGAAAACTACGGCAATTAATGAATTTAAAAATAACTTGCATCAACAGATAAAAGCTTTACTACAGAAAGCTTTACCTCAAGTAAACAAATATAAAAAAGTCACTTATTGCAATACTCCGGACAGTTTTTGAGATCGAGGCTGAAACCCTCATTCTACCGTTAGCATTCGACCTCACTGAGAAGGCTGAAACCCTCATTCTGCCGTTAGTGATTGAAAACTGTCCGGACTATTGTTATTGGTGTAGTGATGAAACTCGTCTAGGGCTGCATACAATTTGTCGCCGCAAGCTGACGCTTTCAGGCGTAAAGCCCATGGGGAAGCATCAATGGAAATTTGAGTGTTTTTGGCTGTATGGGGCAGTATCCATCCCTAGTGGAAAAAGTTTTTTTTGGGAGTTTTCGCATTTAGACAAAGTTTGTTTTGAAGCATATTTACAACTTTTGTCAAGACAATATCCTCATGAATTACACATCATTCAAGTAGATAACGCACCCGCTCATAATTTAAGCTCATCTGAATTACCAGACAATATCATTTTACTATTTCAGCCTCCGGCTTGTCCTGAAGTAAATCCCACAGAAAGAGTGTGGGAATATCTGAAAGATTTTTTAGCGAAAGTCAGTGTTTAGTAATCTGGACGAACTCCGCACAAAAGTCAAGGAAATTTTGGCATCTTTCACCGCTCGCGTCATTGGTTTTCTCACCGGATGGTCTTGGATTTTACATTCTTTATCTCTATCACATCTTTAAAAAAATGGTATAAGATGATCCGAATCGCGGTTTTCAAGCTTTGCGACCAGGTTTCAACGGCACCAAGGGCGGAAAGCGACCAGTCGTGCGATCGCATCAGCATCGCCATCTCGCTATTGCCTGCAAAAATCTGTTCGACGAGTTGATACTGCTGGATCATGCGCTTGTCTCTCTATTGGGCCCGCACCAAGGGGGCAACGATACTATCTCGGCTGACCGGGCTGGTTTAGCTAGATGACGCCAGAAACCCAGCGGAGATCGCCTGTTGCTGCTCAACTTTTACAGCATAGGCTGCCAGAGCGAGCGCTGGAATCTGCCCGCCGGGCGATCGTCTAGGATCTGTCGAATTTTACGCATGAAAGCATAGCTGTCCATCTGTGGCATTTCGATCTCATATCAATTCCGCCACAGCCGGAACGATCGAGCTTTGGTTTTTTTAGCCCATGGAAACCAGAGATCGCTTTAATCAAAAACGGTGGTTTGAGAAGAAAAAGGCAGCACTGAAATAATACGAATTCCATTAGTGGGATCTGCCTGTGAGACAGTTTGACCCCACCATACAGCCAGCGCTTGGTGGTGGGTATTTCTCGTAATCTTCATTTTTCTTTGTGAAAGATACTTGCAAAATTTTTGGCATCGTGCTATGGTTAAAAGGTTTGAGACTTAAAAAATCAATAGAGGTAAAACCCCGCAGAATGAAACAATTGGGAACCCATCTGGTCGCTGATGCTTGGCAGTCTCCAGGAGACCTGCTCAACGATCCTGAACGTATCCGCCGCGCTATTCTCGATGCGATCGAAGCCGGAGGAGCTACTCTCATCGATTTGTGCGTACACCAGTTTAGTCCTCACGGAGTGACAGCTACTGCTACTTTGGCAGAGTCTCATATAGCAATCCATACTTGGCCTGAACACGGTTATTTTGCTGCAGACTTATTTTTCTGCGGAGCCGGCGACCCTCACCGAGCCATGAAGGTGCTACAGACAGCTTTGGAAGCTAAACAGGTAAAACTCACTGAGTTCACGCGCGGTTTCGAGCCAGGGGTGGGAATCGTAGGTTCTGCTTGTGAAGAGCAGTATGCCCCTCGTTCAGTAGAAACGATTGCCGCCAGAGGATGATGGCCAATTAGCGTAACTTTGAACATTTTATGCTAGGTTTTGTTTAAAATCCCACGGATCGAACCGTGGGATTCTTGTTGGAATTTACTTTTTCATTAATAAAGGGCGGACAACTAAATAACCTGCACCGAAAGCTGCAATCACAATCAGAAAAATCGCGATCGCCAACCACAATCCGCTTAAATCTGAGTTTTTTTTGAGTTGAGAGCGGACACGGTAAGGAGTTTCCGGCACTTCTGTAAATAATTTGTCGGGAAGTGGCTGCGGCATAGAGGTGGCTGTTGGCTCCGGTTCCGGTAGTGGGAAGGGGAAAGCCACTGTCTGAGGTGGTTGAGGTATGGCAGAGTTAGTCTGCGAGGTTACAGGTGGTGGGGGCGGAGGTTCAACGCTGAAATTAAATTTGACTGACGGCATTTGAGGCATCCCTGTCTGGGTGATGCTCTGAGCCGAGTTGACTACTTGCTGTAACTGTTGGGATACTTGAACTACTGTTTCTACTTCTCGCCGCAGTTGTTGATTTTGTTGGACTAATTGCTGATTGTGGGTTTTGAGAGAGTCTACCATCGCTTGGGCTGCTTGCAGCTCGGCCGTGACTTCTCGATAGAGGGAAATTGGTACCGATGGAGAGTAACTATTTGAGTTTTCAGGGGAAGTATTGTCAGATAAGGTAGTATTTTGCATAATTGTAGATGGCGAGGGTGAACTTGTTTTAGTTTAGCCTGAGAGTATTTGCAATTAGATCGATCGCAACACAATTCGTCAAGATATTTGTTACAGATATTGAACGTTAATTTAATTTAATGTTACAAGTTTTTAGTCGATCGCTATGAACACCTACGCACCGGAACAAACTATGTCGCAAAAGTCAAGCACCGAAGAAATGAAATACGGCGAACGCCAGATTTTGGAAGGCGAGTTAATTACTTTTCCGAATCCGCGAGTCGGGCGGCGCTACTCGATTAACATTACGTTGCCGGAGTTTACTTGCAAGTGCCCATTTTCTGGCTATCCCGATTTTGCGACAATTCACGTTACTTATGTGCCAGACGAGCGGGTGGTAGAGTTAAAAGCGCTGAAACTGTACGTTAACAGTTATCGCGATCGCTACATTTCTCACGAAGAATCGATCAATCAAATTTTAGACGATTTTGTGGCAGCTTGCGCGCCACTGGAAGCGACGATTAAGGGCGATTTTTCGCCGCGGGGGAACGTCCACACCGTGATTGAGGTGTCGCATCAGAAGTAGGGTAGTATTAAGCTGTTGTGGGAGTGAGATTTAATTGTGGGGTGGCATCGAAGCGCCCCCCACAATAGTTTTAAGAAATAGGATTGTTAATAAAATTAGTAACTAATGGTAGGGTGCGTCAGGACAGCCCTCTCAAGACAGTCAAAAAGTCGTTCAGACGCTTAAAATCTCGTAGTTTGTAGGGTGTACACTCCGCATCGGTCGAGTTGGTTGCCCACGGGAGAGTATCAGGTCACGGGCGTTTCAACGTTGGGATTGTGAAACCAAAACTCCGTATAGTAATTTTCATTACTTGAAATTTGAAAAATCAGAACGTGAAATAGTGGTTTTCTGCTTTTTCTCAGGTTCACATTAACCACCTAGACATATCTGGCAACGCCCACCCTACAAACTCAACTAATCTTTTTGATATTTATCGTTGGTGTAAGGTGCGCTAGGCGCACCCTACTTTTAGCTTTGACTTGCAACAGAAGTCGGGGCGATCGCACTTTTTTCCTCTGCTGTTTTCGATTCGGCCAACTTGTCCAAAATCTCCACAACTTCTCTTTCAAAAGTCACCTGAGCGCGATTAGTGCGCCCGCCGACGTAGAGTTTGCCGTTTTTTTCCAAAGCCCAAATCTGCGAGTGAGACAGATAGCTCATCAGCACACTGAGCATCAGCAACCCGAAGCCAGTATAAACGATAGGAATGCCCGGATCGGCTTTAATTTGCAATCCCGTACTGCCTACAACTTCGTCAATTGTCAGCATAACTCCGTTAACTTCTACCGCCGTGCCTGCGCGAACTGTAGTTAACAATTTGCCATCCGTACCGTACACTAACATCGTTCCTTGCAAGTCTTTTGCTAGCAGAGAAACTCCCGCACTCAAATCTGGTTTTGTCGGAATCCAAGCACCCCAAATTCGGCCTTTACCTTGGGTGTCTAACTGAGCCATTGGCAGTTGTAAAACCGGGCTTTTATTGAGGCGAACTCGCACGGCGGCTATTGCCCAATCTGCTTGATAAAATGTGACTCCCCGGTATCTGAGGGGCTCGTTAACGTGAATGGTTTTGCGATCGACCTCTTGGCCTGTTTTGTCCAAAACTGACAGATCAGAGTAAAATTGGTCGATCGCACCGCTCGGACTATAATCAATCCAGAACCGATTAACTCGCATCGACCAATCCTTCGGTATTTGCGGCCCCGCCCAAGGCCCCGCATCCAAGATATTCTGCACCTGAAATGTTTCGCCGCTGGCAACCATTTCTTGACCGAGAAATCCCGTCATTGCGCCCCATATCGACCCAGTTAAAATAATTAGCATACTGGCGTGAACAATAATCGGGCCGATTTTGCCAATTATTCCCTTGCGCGCATAAACTTTTTGGCCTTCTCGAAATATGCGGTAGTTTTTTTGCTGCAAAAGTGGTTCTAAGGAACTTAAAGCAACTGTTTCTAATTCCGCACTGAGAGCTAATTTTTCAAACTGCTTTGGTTCTTCATAAAATTTCCAGCGGCGGGCGGCTTTTAATGCGGGAAATTGTCGGGTAAATGTACAAGCTGTTAAGCTGCTGCCGAACAAAATTAAGATTGACAAAAACCACCAAGTGCGGTATACGTGGTCGAGTCCTGCAATTAGCACCACTTTCCAAGTTAGGAAGCCGAACAAAGCGGGGTGTTCTGGATAGTTAGATTGGTAAAACGGTACTGATTGGCCTTGTTCGATGACAGTGCCGGAAATGCTGAAAAATGCGATCGTCAGCAGCAAGATAATTGCCAGCCGCAAATCTGCTAGCACCGGCAAGATTTCTCGCTTGAAAAACTTTTGAGGGGCAGTCGCCCAGTTTGATTCTGATGTCATCGGTTATTGGTTATTTGTTATTGGTTACTGGTTATTAGTTATTAGTTACTGGTTATTTGTGAGTAACACATAATATCAGATTCCGCTTGAATCTCCCCATTCTTTCTTAGTCCGCGGAGGCTGACTTTGTTTGTGTAGTAGCGGTTTCAACCGCCGCTTCAAGCCGAATAATGTCGATTTTAATTAAGCCGGAAGTATCCGGGAAAGCAGAGAGAAAACGCCAAATCCCACTAGCAAAACGCCGCTAACAGGCGTAATCCAACTCGACCACCGACGTAATTCTAACAACTTTTTAATGCTGGCAGTAAAAGTACCTGCTATTATTAGCGGAGCGACGTAGCCAGCAGCGTAAAACAGCAGCAACACACCACCTAAAACTGTATCCCCCGTTTTGGAAACCCAAGCTAAGAGTGTAGCTAACACCGGCGTGCTGCAGGGAGACGCTACTAAACCAAAAGTTAAGCCCAATAAGTACGATCGCACCCCCGCCGGTAAATCTTTCGGAACCCACCCCACAGCGTCGAAAGACGGCAGTTGCAAGGGTAAAGCTTCGAGTAAATTCAGCCCCATTAGAATAGCAATAATGCTGACAATAATTGGCAAACCCAGGCCAATTTTCCCGTAAACTTGTCCGGCAAATGATGCTACAATACCTAAACCCGCAAGGGTGGTGGCTAATCCGAGGGAAAACCACGCAGACTGGGTAGCCGCTTGCAGGCGACTTTTTGCTTCGTATCCACCGATGTAGCCGATCGTGATCGGCAACATTGAAAGCATACAGGGCGTTAAGCTCGTTAGCAACCCTGCCAGAAAGATGACTCCGACGCTGACTAAACTGAGGTTTGTCAGTTGAGTATTTACTAAATTATTAGCAAATTGTGCGAGTTCGTAAAGTTGAGTTTGCAGGGTTTCCATCAGTCGATTTTAGATTTTAGATTTTAGATTTTAGATTGACTTCACAGCCCATCGATTTTAGATTTTAGATTTTAGATTATTAGATTTTAGATTGACTCCACAGCCCATCGATTTTAGATTTTAGATTGACTCTACAGATGAATCTGGGAGTTTAAACTAAATATCTAATATTTTTGCTCTTGACGACTCCTGTCGGGGGCTTGTATCCCTAGGCAGGTGACTTCAGGTTCGGGGCAGTTCTGGCTTTGTTGAAAATTGTAACAGATGCGTGCAGGTTCGGTTTGAGATTTAAGATTTTAGCGATATTTACTGGTTGGGAGTTAAAAGGTCGATCGCACCCTGGTTTAAATTGATATCTTGACAGCATCCTCAACAAGCTGTTGACAATGGGCGCAGCTTGGGAGTTAAAAGGTCGATCGCACCCTGGTTTAAATTGATATCTTGACAGCATCCTCAACAAGCTCTTGGCAACGGGCGCAGCTACACCAGATAATTCATTGACTGCCAAATCAGCCCGAAAGCCTGTTGTTGAAATTATTCAAGCAGACTTTAATTTTACTCTACTCTAAATTAAAGCCACTTTCTTCATTAATAGACCCGTCCGGCATTATTGCCCCTGCCAGCACCGCACCTCTAAGATTTGCTCCCGTTAAAATAGCGCCTTCTAAATTAGCATTGCTCAAATTTGTGACTTGTTTGGAACCTCGGAAAAAGAAGCTGTGCAAGTCAGCACCTGTTAAATTAGTGTCGGCTAAATTAGCATATTGCAAGTCAGCACCGTGCAGCGTCGCATCAGTTAAATTAGCTTCCGTGAGATTGCTTCCCCAAAGTCGAGAATCTAAGACATTAGCATCTTGTAAATTGGCGCGACTCAGATTTGCCAAAGTCAGATTAGCATCCCACAACTTCGTGCAGTTGAAATTAGCTTCGGTCAAATTGGCTCGACTGAGATCCGTGCCTAAAATATCAGCATTTGCTAAATTAGCGCCGGTGAGATCTGCGTCAGAAAGATCCGCATCTTTTAAGTTAGCACCGGACAAATTAGCGCCGCTCAAATTAGCGCCGCTCAAATTGGCTTTTTGGAGATTAGCGCCCCGCAAATCGACAGCGCTCAAATCGCATTGCTTCCACAGAAAGCTGACGCACCAATGATCTTTTAATAGGTGACTCAAATCCTCCGTATTCGCTGCCATCGCAGGAGGAGTTAAGGAGAGAGTGAACAGGACGATCGCCAACACTGCAGCGAAGAAAGTTTTCAACCTCATAACTCTTTTCATTGACACTAATTTGTGCCATAAATTATTGATGTCTAATCAAAGCATAGCAAATAATCGGCAACTTTCCTCAGCAAGATTACTCAAAAATATTAGTGTAGTGAAAGGTTAATCAGGGTTGGCGCAGGTACAAACTTAACTCAGCCAGTCTTAGACGGGAGCATCTCACTTTTGCAGTTAAGCTAGAAATTGGAGTTTTAAGGCAGGAGGCAGGAGGCAGGAGGCAGGAGGAAAAAGGAAGAAGGAAAGAGGAAGAAGGAAGGAGCCAGAAGAAGGAAGGAGCCAGAAGAAGTGTTTTTACAAATATGAGATGCTCCCGTCTTAGACGCACTTTGAGCTAGAAACCCGGTTGATTCACAGATGCCTCGCTGCCAAACTAATATTTTCCCTAAAAACCTCGTATAAGATAACCGCAAGTTCGATCGGGATTTGGCAGTGCAATATCGCTACAAAGTAATACTTGCTGCAGGCAGTTGCGATCGCTCTCCCAGGGGCATACCTGCCAATAATCCCGGTAGGAACTGCTCAATATGGGAAGAAAGAAACCGCCAAGCTCGCCTGAAAACCTTATATTTAAAAGGTTGTAGACGCATTTGTTCTGAATTGCGATCGTCATCACTAACTAAGCCCAACTTTCATCACACAAGTCAATGTCCCAGCATCACCAAATCTCATCAAACTTATCACGTTCCTGACACTACGGATATCACTGTCAGTAGCTGAAGTATGGAGGAAAATAAGAGCATACAGTTGAACAACACTTCTCCCATGCCTACTATCCCCCTTCTCCCAACCCAATTAGTTGTCACAACTATTTTCAATTCAATCGAATCTTTGGGATTCACTAATATTGCCGGCGTATTTTCGGGGGATCAAGCTGAATCCCGACAAGAGGAAAATTTAAAAGTTAGTACCAAAAAGTTTTACACTCAGGGTTTAAAAAATCTCAAACAACAAGATTTGCACGGCGCTATTAAAAATTTTACTGCCACAATTAACATTAATCCGCAATTTGCATCAGCTTACAACGATCGCGGTGTGGCCCGCTACAAATTAGGCTACAAGCAATTGGCGATCGAAGATTTAACTACAGCCATCGAACTCAATCCTTACCGAGCCAAGTATTACAGCAATCGTGGGTTTATGCTGACTCGTTTAAAAGATTATACTGCGGCGATCGCAGATTACAACTCGGCACTCCTGCTCAACCCTAATGTAGCTCAATCTTACTTTAACCGAGGTGCTATCCGCATGCAAATGGAGAATTCCCTGGCAGCACTAGCTGATTTTGAGTCAGCAATTCGCCTCGATAGCGATTTTGCTAAAGCTTACTTTAACCGAGGAGTGATTAGATATAAATTGAGAGAGGTTCATGGAGCATTTGAGGATTTTGAAAAGGCGGCAGCGCTTTTTAAGCAGCAGGGGAGAATGGATTCTTATCAAGATGCGGTTTCTAAAATTAGCCAGCTATGGTATTAGTTGAATTTGGGAATTATAAACTTGTAAGCTGGTGTAGCCGAAGTGTTGGGAATTTGGGAATTGGGAATGGGGAAGTTGTACGCTTGCGTAGCCGAAGTATTCGGAATTGGGTAAGGTGCGCGGCCCGGCGCACCCTACACCTATACTTAAAGTTAGCCAATACTCAAGGCGGCGTCTCTGGAAGGCAAGTTATCGGCAACGAAAGCAGTAGAAAAGTTAATTTCAAAAGCAGCATTTTGAACTGCTGCAGGAGTGGCATTTTGAACGACAGCCAAAGTAACTCCTCCAAATTGAATGAGTGTGTTGCTGCCTGATTGGGTGAATGAGGTGTTGGATAAAGGGCTGGTTAAGCCAATACGATCGCCATCTCCCGGCCTAAAATCAAGAATTATATCGCTCGCCCCATCCAACTCCAGATTTTCACCCGTAACCAGAACAAAAGTATCAGTACCGCCACCGCCGGTGAGAGTATCGCTGCCAATATCGCCAAGTAAAACATCGTTACCATCGCCGCCGATTAAAACATCGTTTCCTCTGCCCCCTCGCAAAAAGTCGTTACCAGCATCGCCATTGATAGTATCGTCGCCGAGATTTCCGTTGATAATATCGTTGCCAACACCGCCGCTAATCGAGTCGTTGCCTTTGCCGCCTCTGAGAAAGTCGTCGCCCACTTCGCCAGTGATGGTATCGTTACCTTGGCTGCCATTAATTGCATCATCAGTGGGTGAACCGAGGATGCGATCGTTTGCGCTACCTCCCACTACACCGCTGGGATTTTGCTGAGAGTCTTGGGAAGTTACTTGATAGTTGTTGGGGGTGTTTGACAGTCTGAGGGCTCGCAAAGATAGATTTACGAAATTGGTACTATTGATTAAAGCGTTGAGCGCATTAACATCGCTAACTATGCTAGAAACCCGACTGGGAACGATTCCTTGAATGACTTTTGCAGTCGAAATGCGATCGCCCTGCTGCACCGCATTCACCGTTTCAAAACCTCGAATAACGTTGCCAAAAACAGCATAACTACCGTCCAAAAATGGCAAATCATCCAAAGCAAAATAAAACTGCGAAGAAGCCGAATCCAAAGCATTAGAACGAGCCATTGCCACCGCCCCGCGAGTGTGCTGCAACTGCGGCGTCTGGGTTACAATTTGGTTGTAAACAGGTTGCGCGGCCCCTTGCGGCTTGATTTCCAAAGGAATAAAACGCGGCTGATTGGTATCCGGGTCAATAAAACTACCCGTTCCCAATTGACTGGCTGGAATTGTCCTATCTCTGCTGCGCGGATCACCTCCTTGCACCACAAAAGGCTCTGGCTGGCGCACAACTCGGTGAAACATCACCCCGTCGTAAATGCCGCGTTCAACTAAGTCAACAAAATTTCCTCCAGTAATCGGGGCATTAGTGCCGTCTACTTCGATCACAACGGGTTGACCGTTAATTACCTGGACTACTATAGCTTTGCCTGTTAACGGGAGTGCAGCGCTCATGGGTAAATTGCTATTTGAGTGAGTGATATTTGGGTTTTAGAAGCAATCCGCGAATTGCCCTTACCCATTTAATCAGAAAACTGTAAACTTGTCTTAAGTACAGTTCTACTTCTAAAATTTATGATGTCCCGTCGCAAGTTTTTTAGCACTTTATTGGCAATTTGTCTAGTTGTTCTAAGTTTCAATTTTGCCACACCTGCATTGGCTCTCGGTGGTAAGCTTCCGGCGGTGAATCAACCAGCACCGGATTTTAGTTTGCCGACAAACAGCGGCGACGGACAAGTGTCCCTGTCCGATTATCGTGGTAAGTGGCTGGTAGTCTATTTTTATCCGAAAGACTTTACTTCGGGATGTACGATCGAAGCGCGGAGATTTCAGGAAGACTTGCCAAAATACTTGGCAAAGAATACTCAAATTATCGGTATTAGCGCTGATGATGTCGATTCCCACGCGGAATTTTGCGATTCGGAAGGTTTGAAGTTTCCGCTGTTAGCTGATACGGATGGTAAAGTGAGTAAAGCTTACGGTTCTTGGATGAGTTTTATCTCGGCGCGACACAGTTTTATTATTGACCCTGAAGGTATTTTGCGCGAAACTTTTGTGAAGATTAATCCGGCGATTCATTCTAAAGAAGTGTTGGCTCGTTTGGCCCAATTGCAGGCTAACGGGTAATACGATTTTAGATTTTAGATTTTAGATTTGAATAATTGGGAATGACTGATGAAGCTTGTCTTTGTAGTTAAGACTACATTCCTCTGTATTTTCAGAGGAATGTAGTCTTAACTGCAAACGTTATCAGGTTGATTTCACCTCACATCTTGCACCATTCTCAATAATCCTTTTTTGGGTGGGCAGGAAAGCCCACCCTACAAGAAAATCTACTCTGTGTGGAACGGGCATCTTGCCCGTTCTTGACAAGGGTGCAACATTTCAGTTTTACGGGAAATCATGGCTGGTAACGTGACAAGCAATATCAGAGTAAATTTAAAATCTAAAATCGCCTGTCATGCCATATTCAATGAGAATTCAACTTGCTATTGGCTGCAACAGATGCGGAAGAAGATTCATTGTCTGAAAAATTTCTCTTTCTGCTAGCCATTCGGCGTTCCGGGTCAATTCCCTCGAAGGTTGGTGGCAACCAAACTCGGACTACCAACAACACTCCCAAAACCAGCAAAAATGCGCCTGTTGATAATATTTGAACCGAGGGAGTTTCCAGCACTCCCCGCACTATCACTTCCCGCAAAACTGATACAATACAAACTTCCACAGCTACGCCGATCGAAACTCTTTTTTCTTGCAAGTAAATAATTAGCAGCCGAAATAATTCCACTAAAACTAATAGAAATAAAATATCTGCCGTGACTTCCTGGAAATTCAAAGGAGGCAGCAGTGAGAAGAACATTTCTCGCAGTTCTAGCACCATGAAACAAAACAAACCAATACATAGGGAAATTACAATTAAGTCTTGGACTGTTTCCAGACCGGTGACGATTAATTGCAAATTCAACCATTGAGGGGGGTTACTGGACGAGTTGTTTAAACGGTTTTCCATTGACAGCTCCTGCAACTTGTTTGACTTTCTTACAGCTTAATTGAACATAGGTTAATCTTTGACAATTTACAGGTTTAATCTATTTATCAGTCTCATAAAATTTCGATCGGTTGACAATTTCACACACACTTTTATTTGCCTCCTGGGTGGCTTGACATTTAGTGAGAGTTTATGCTATCTGATGCCTGCAATAAGTAGCTTTGATATCTAAAAAATAGAAGTCTGAATGCTAAAATGCTGCAACTGCTATAAAATAGGAAAATTGTAAAGAATTATTTACCACAGCTTGATAAACTCAAGCTAGTGAGTCTCGGCTTTAATCATACAAAAGCCGGAAAGTCAACCGAAAAACCCAAAGTAATCCAGAGAGGATTGAACACCATGGCATTTGAACTTGCACCATTACCATTCGCCGCTGACGCCCTAGAACCAGCTCATATGTCGGCCAACACGTTTTCGTTCCACCACGACAAGCACCACGCTGCTTACGTGACCAATCTGAATAAACTGATTGAAGGGACTGAAATGGCCAGCAAATCCCTTGAAGAAATTGTCAAGGAATCTGCTAAAGACCCATCCAAAGCCGGCATTTTCAACAATGCAGGTCAAGTTTGGAACCACAACTTTTTCTGGAATTCTCTCAAACCGGGCGGCGGCGGCACTCCGACAGGAGCTTTAGCTGAAAAAATCAACGCTGACTTCGGTAGCTTCGACAAATTCAAAGAAGAATTCAAGACTGCTGCGACAACTCAGTTCGGTAGTGGCTGGGCTTGGCTGGTTGTGGACAACGGCACTTTGAAAGTCACCAAAACAGCTAACGCCGACACCCCACTAGCACACGGCCAAACTCCGTTGCTGACTTTGGATGTGTGGGAACACGCTTATTATTTGGATTTCCAAAACCGCCGTCCCGACTACATTACCAATTTCTTGGATAATTTGGCTAACTGGGATTTCGCTGCAGCAAATTTGGCTGCGGCTTAGTAGCATCTATCTGAGTTTGAGGACTAAAGTCCTCACTACAAACCTATAAAGTTTGTATAGCAATCCTAAATGATTATACTCGTTACCAGGCTCTGCCTGGTAACGCATATCCGGAGGCTCTGCCTCCATTGTCGCAGCCGAGGCAGAGCCTCTGGACATTGGTTCCCAGGCAGAGCTTGGGAACCAGTTAACCAGTTATTGAAACTGATTTAGGATTGCTATAGTGAGGACTAATATCAAATCCGTTAGCATCGGAATAGTAAATTCGAGTTGACTGTTGACGGTTGACTGTTGACTGTGAATCAAAAAACTGAAAATTGCTCTAATATTTGTTGGCAGCTCGATTCAACTCGCTTGGGACGATGAAACGCGGATTTGATATCATTCCAGCGCAGCCGGAATTGATATTATTTAACCAAACTTGCTATTAGCACACAAAAACAGCTTTCAACATTCCTTCGCCTCGGTCTGGTTGGAGTTCAAATCCTAGTTTTTTACAGAGGCTCTGCATCTTGTAGTTGCTATTGAGAATGTAGCCAACGATCGCCTCTAATTTCTCTTCCTGACCAATTTGGAGCAGCCGCCTCAATAATTCTGTTCCCAAACCGCGCTGCTGATAGCTATCGCTAACGATGAGGGCAAATTCGGCTTGGTTTGTACCGTGGAGTTTGCTCAGACGCGCTATTCCCAAAACCCGGTGTTCTGAGGTTTCTGGGTCTTGACGATCGGCTACTAACACCATTTCCCGATCGTAGTCAATAAAACAAATCCGGGTCAAACGTTCGTGAGCGATGCGGTGCTTTAACTTTACCATGTGAGCGTAGCGCAAATACACGCTCTCTTCCGAAAGTTCTTGGTGGAAGAGCACCATCAGCGGCTCATCTTCTGGACGAATCGGACGGATGGTGATGGGACGATCGCCCTCCGTTGACCAGGTTTGAACGTATTGCGTAGGATAGGGGCGAATCGCGGGTGAAATGGGGTTTTCCGTTGTCTGGAGAACAACACGGGCATCAAGAGCGATCGCACCTTCAGGAGAAACCAGCAGCGGATTAATATCAATCTCGGCAATTTGAGGTTGCTCTACAATCAGTTGACTGAAACGAACTAATAACTGTTCGAGTTGTACCAAGTCAATTGCCGATCGCCCGCGCACTCCTTGCAAAGCTTTATAGATGCGCGTTTGCTCCATCATCCGCCGCGCTAGGGTGGTATTTAAAGGCGGAAGTGCGAGCGATCGATCCTGAAAGACTTCCACTAATTGTCCGCCGGAACCAAACAGCATCACTGGCCCAAATTGTGGATCAATACTGCTACCCAAAATTAGTTCATAGCCTTCCAAATGCACCATCGGCTGCACTGTCACGCCGAGAAACGCTGCCGGATCGATCGCCCGTACTCGATCGGATATCCCCTCAAAAGCACTAATTACAGCCTTAGCATCGCTTAAATTTAGTTGGACGCCCCCCACCTCAGTTTTGTGAGTAATCGTCTCAGAATGGAGTTTTAGCACTACAGGATAACCGAGGCGATCGGCAATTTCCACAGCTTCGGCCGCACTCGCTGCAATTTCTGTCGCTACGGTGGGAATGCCGTAAGCTGCCAGCAACTGTTTTGATTCGTACTCGGTTAATAAAGTGCGATTATTTTGGCGGGCGGCAGTCAAAATCTTGGCAGCAGTCGCACACCCGGAAGTCTCGATTTCGCAATCAGCGGGGAGAGATGGCGTTTCGTAGATAGCGCGCAGGTTGTAGCTGTACCGCCACATATAGTTGAATAACCTGACGGCGGTATCGGGATAAGGGAAAGTCGGAATATTTGCCTGATTGAGAATTTGCGTTCCCGCTGACACTTCCACGCCACCCATCCAGCTTGCTAATAAGGGCTTTCCGAGTTTGCTGTAAGACTTGAGTTTTTCTGCGGTTTGGGTGGGATTTGTCATCGCTTGTGGCGTCAGGATGACCAGCAATCCGTCACTATTGGGATCGGGAGCGACAACTTCTAGAGTTTTGGCGTAAAGATCGCTACTAGCATCGCCCAAAATATCGATCGGGTTGTGATGACTCCACTGAGGTGGCAAAAACTCATCAAGCTGCTGCAGCGTCTCCGGTGCCAAATCTGCCAGCGCACCGCCGTCGCTAATTAAGGCATCAGTGGCGATCGCCCCCGGGCCTCCGGCATTGGTGACGATCGATAGGCGGTTGCCTTGCGGTCGCGGTTGCTTGGCCAGAATTTCTGCCATGTCGAACAAATCGGAAATCGTATGTACCCGCAACGCGCCACAGCGGCGGAAAGCAGCGTTAAGCACGTCATCGCTGCCGGTCAAAGCTCCCGTATGGGAAGCGGCGGCTTGGGCGGCGGCGGCGGTACGTCCTACCTTGAGAATGATGATCGGTTTGTCGATCGCCACTGGGCGGGCGGCGGACAGAAACGAACGAGCATCACCCATAGATTCCATGTACAAAACGATACTGTGAGTATGGGGATCGTCTCCGAAATACTCGATCAGATCGCCCCAACCGACATCGAGCATAGAGCCGATCGATACAAAGGCGCTAAAACCGACATTTTCCCCCAAACTCCAGTCGAGAATCGAAGTACAGAGGGCGCCGCTTTGACTGATGAAGGCGACATTACCCGGACGGGCGATCGTACCTGCAAAAGTAGCATTCAGCCCAACCACAGGATTCATCACACCGAGGCAATTTGGGCCGATAATCCGCATTCCGCCCCGACGCGCCTCGGCCATAACTTGCTGTTCTAAAGCCTCCCCAGCCGCGCCAATTTCTTTAAAGCCAGCAGAAACAATAATTGCCCCTTTCACCCCAGCAGCGATACATTCGCGGATCACTTGTGGCACCCCAGCAGCAGGCGTAGCAATCACCGCCAGATCCACTACTTCCGGGACGCTAGCAATGTCAGGATAAGACTTGAGCCCCAACACGCTGTGGCGCTGGGGATTCACCGGAAAAACTGTTCCGCCAAACGGATTCCGAATCAAGTTCCACAGGAGAGTACGTCCGACGCTTCCTTCTCTCTCTGTTGCGCCGATTACAGCCACGGAGCGAGGCCGAAAAATCCGATCGAGCGGATGACGCTGTTCTTTCCAAATATCGTGAGCCGGATCGCTCGCAGTGCTTTGATTTCTTGAATTTATCTGCATAATACCCTTGTTCAATTAATCAGCAATTAATATTGCTCTGCTTTCGATAACAATTCTCTAATCCAATCTGAACTATTTTTCTGCTATTCTTCTGCTATTTTTCTGCTTTTTCTTCCTCTTCTTCTGGTCTTCGCAGTTCGCGACCCAAACTCTCATTGCGCGTTCCCGACCGACCCGCACTTAAACAACATTTCCGTTGTCTAACTATTAGTTCGGAATCCAATTTTGTCAGAGCTTGCTCACAAATCCCAGAGGTTGTTCTGCCTACTATCTATCTTAATTCTTCCCACGGAATTAGCAAGTCAATTTTTGTAACAAATAGCGAACTGGGTATTTAAAATATTGAAATTAAATATATACTAGATGTAGTGGTCGAAGAAGAAAAGATCGATCGCTAACAAAAATTTGAGGTGAATGCAAGCTATGTTTGCAGAATGGCACGGCTTTACTGAAGGCAACTGGAAAAAGGAAGTCAACGTCAGAGACTTCATTCAAAAAAACTACACCCCCTATGAAGGGAATGCAGAATTTCTCACAGTAGCAACCGAAAAAACCCAGCAGCTTTGGCAAAAAGTTCTGGAATTAATGAAGCAAGAGCGCGAAAAAGGTGTATTGGATGTTGATACAAAAGTTCCCACATCTATCACGGCTCATGCAGCAGGATACATCGATCGCGACTTAGAACAAATAGTAGGTTTGCAAACAGATCGACCTTTGAAACGCGCGATTATGCCCTTTGGCGGAATTCGCGTGGTCAAGGCAGGTTTAGAAGCTTACGGCTATCAGCTCGATGGGCAAACGGAAGAAATATTTACGAAATATCGCAAAACTCATAACGATGGTGTATTCGATGTCTACACGCGCTCGATGCGTCTGGCGAGACGTTCTGGTATCATCACAGGTTTGCCAGATGCCTACGGACGAGGGCGGATTATCGGTGACTATCGGCGCGTTGCTTTGTACGGTGTCGATCGCCTAATTGATGATAAAAAAACACAGCAAGAATCACTCGAACTAGACGCGATGGACGAGGCGACAATTCGTTTGCGCGAAGAGTTATCCGAGCAAATTCGGGCATTGTTTGAGTTAAAAGAAATGGCGGCTAGCTACGGCTTTGATATTGGCCGTCCGGCAGCAAATGCACGAGAAGCTGTCCAGTGGGTGTATTTTGGCTACTTGGGAGCAGTGAAAGAACAAAACGGGGCAGCGATGTCTCTCGGTCGCGTATCGACGTTTTTAGACATTTATTTCGAGCGCGATTTGCAAAGTGGCGCGAGTTCCGAAGTGGAATTGCAAGAACTGATCGACCATTTTGTAATGAAACTCCGCATGGTGCGGTTTTTGCGAACTCCCGACTATAACGCTCTGTTTTCTGGCGATCCAACTTGGGTAACAGAGGCGATCGGCGGTATCAGCGATGACGGTAGAACATTGGTAACTCGTAACAGTTTCCGATTCTTACACACCCTGTCAAACCTCGGTACTGCACCCGAACCAAATCTCACAGTTTTGTGGTCGGAAAACTTGCCGGACAACTTCAAACAATTCTGTGCGAAGGTATCCAGCGAGACGAGTTCGATTCAGTACGAAAACGACGACTTGATGCGTCCTCAATACGGCGATGATTACGCGATCGCCTGTTGTGTTTCTGCCATGCGAATTGGCAAGCAAATGCAGTTTTTCGGCGCGCGAGTTAACTTGGCTAAGACTTTGCTCTATGCGATTAACGGCGGTAAAGATGAGAAGTCCGGCGACCAAATCGCGCCGCAGTTCCCACCGATTACTACCGAATATCTCGATTATGACGAGGTAAGAGCGCGGTTCCACGACATGATGGCGTGGTTGGCAAAAACGTATATCAATACGTTGAATGTCATTCACTATATGCACGACAAATACTGCTACGAACGCCTAGAAATGGCATTGCACGATCGCGATGTTTACCGGACAATGGCCTGCGGAATTGCCGGACTGTCTGTGGTAGCGGACTCGCTCTCGGCGATTAAACACGCTAAAGTTAAAGTGCTTCGCAACGAGCAAGGTTTGGCAGTGGATTACTCGATCGAAGGAGAATATCCCAAATACGGCAATAATGACGATCGCGTAGACAGTGTGGCGATCGAACTTGTGCAAAGCTTCATGAACGAAATTCGCCAGCACAAAACCTACCGTGGCGCTGTAGCGACTCAATCGGTACTCACGATTACTTCTAACGTAGTGTACGGCAAAAAAACTGGTAGCACTCCCGACGGACGTAAAGCAGGCGAACCCTTTGCTCCCGGTGCTAACCCGATGCACGGCCGAGATTCCTGTGGGGCGATCGCATCCTTATCTTCTGTAGCAAAACTGCCTTACAGTGATTGTCAAGATGGCATATCGAATACTTTTTCGATTGTACCGCAGGCCTTGGGCAGAATGGAGAGCGATCGGACTAATAACCTAGTTGGTCTTCTAGACGGTTACTTCCACGATGGCGGCCATCACATCAATGTTAACGCGCTCGATCGGCAAACATTACTAGATGCGATGGAACATCCAGAAAACTATCCCCAGCTAACAATTCGCGTCTCCGGTTATGCGGTTAATTTCATCAAACTTACCCGCGAACAGCAATTAGATGTGATTAAACGCACCTTCCACGAACGAGTCTAAATCCCAGCAGTGATTGGACTTATTGCATGAATCTTTGCTCTAAAAACCGCAGATGTAAGGCAGATTAACACAGATTAACGCAGATAATTGAGGGAATTGAGAGCTTGGGAGTGCAATAGGTTCATTGTGGGTAAGTTAGCGGTTGTCCGCCGCGAGGAATGTAGCAATCACAGTATCTATTTTTCAGCTCGTTTGACCTCAGAGACTTTCCGATCGCAGCGGATTAATTCATTATCTCGGAACATAACCAACAGCAAATTAAATGTCTGGAATTGGTCGCATTCATTCAATCGAAACATTTGGTACCGTAGACGGCCCCGGAATCCGGTTTATCGTCTTCACCCAAGGCTGTCCGTTACGCTGTCTTTACTGTCACAATCCCGACTGCCGCAATTCCCACGATGGTAAAGAAGTAACCGTCGATTATTTAATCGATCAAATTACCAAATGTAAATCCTACCTGCGGAAAGGAGGCGTTACAGTCAGCGGCGGCGAACCGTTGATGCAGCCGGATTTTGTCAGAGAAATCTTTAGTCGCTGTCATCAAATGGGATTGCATACAGCCCTTGACACATCAGGCTTCTGTGTTTTAGACGTTGCTAAACCGGTTCTGGAAATGACCGATCTGGTTTTATTGGACATCAAATCCTACATTCCCGAACTGTATTACAAAGTCACCAATGTGTCGATCGAGCCTACTTTAGCAATGGCCAAATATCTCAGCGAAATTGGCAAACCGACGTGGATTCGCTTCGTTCTAGTTCCTCACCTCACAGATGCCATCGAAAACATAGAAAAATTAGCGGATTTTATTGCCAATCTGAACAATGTGGAAAAAGTCGAAGTATTACCCTTTCATAAAATGGGAGAATACAAATGGGAACAATTAAAACTGGATTACGAACTCAGGGATACACCTCCAGCTTCACCGGAACTCGTGCAACAAACTGTTGATATTTTTCGCAGTCGCGGGCTAAATGCGATCGGAGCTAGCGGTATATAATAATTACAAGACCGCGTTCACAAGTCACAAAAAATCTAGAAATTATCTGCGTTGATCTGCGGGTTCCCTACCAATTAAAGATTGAGGCAATAATTTTCCCGAAATAAACATCAGGAAAAATAACATGAAAGTTACCAATTTAGAAGAATTAGAAGTCCTAATTCAAAAAGTAAAAGCAGCCCAAGCTGAATTTGCCACCTACACTCAAGAACAGGTCGATCGCATATTCAAGCAAGCAGCTTTAGCCGCTAATGCCGCCCGCATTCCCTTAGCCAAGGCAGCAGTCAAAGAATCGGGAATGGGAGTTATTGAAGATAAGGCCATCAAAAATCATTTTGCCTCGGAAATGATTTACAATAAATACAAAAACGACAAGACTTGCGGTATCATCGAGTCCGATCGGCATTTTGGTTACGAACGCATTGCCGAACCCGTGGGAGTGCTGGCGGGAATCGTTCCTGTAACTAACCCGACTTCCACCACCATCTTTAAATCTTTAATCGTGCTCAAGACGAGAAATGGCATTATATTTTCTCCCCATCCCCGCGCCAAATCCTGCACGGCTGCGGCGGCAAAAATCATCCTAGATGCTGCTGTAGCGGCAGGAGCACCACCGGATATTATTGGGTGGATTGACGAGCCCACTGTGCCGCTTTCCCAAGCTTTGATGCAGCACCCCGATATCAAACTAATTTTGGCAACTGGCGGGCCGGGAATGGTAAAAGCTGCCTACTCTTCAGGGCATCCGTCCCTCGGTGTCGGTGCGGGAAATACTCCCGCCATCATCGATGAAACCGCCCACATCCAAATGGCTGTCAGCTCAATTTTGCTCAGCAAAACTTTCGACAACGGCACGATTTGTGCTTCGGAACAATCGGTGGTTGTTGTGGATGAGGTGTACGATGCAGTGCAACTGGAATTTATCAAACGCGGTGCTTATTTCCTGAATGCTGAAGAACGGGAAAAAGTGCGGCAGGTAATCTTAATTGATGGTCGATTGAATGCCGAAATAGTCGGACAATCGGTGCAAAAAGTGGCGGAAATTGCGGGTTTTGTAGTGCCGGCTAACATCAGGGTTTTGATTGGAGAAGTTGATGCTATAGGTAAAGAAGAACCCTTTGCTTGTGAAAAACTTTCGCCGATTCTCGCAATGTACCGCGCCAAGGACTTTACTGAAGCAGTAGACAAAGCCGAAGCGCTGATAATTTTTGGCGGGCACGGACATACTTCTGTACTCTACACCGCTCCGCACAATCAGAAGCACATTCGTTATTTTGAAAGCAAACTAGAGACTTCGCGAGTGCTGATTAATACGCCTTCTTCTCAAGGTGCGATCGGCGATTTGTACAATTTCCGCCTCGATCCCTCCCTTACCCTCGGTTGCGGTAGCTGGGGCGATAATTCCATTTCTGTCAACGTGACACCCCATCACCTGCTCAATATCAAAACCGTAGCAGAACGGCGCGAGAATATGCTCTGGTTCCGCATTCCTCCCAAGATTTACTTTAAGTCTGGTTGTCTTCCTGTTGCTTTGAGGGATCTTGCAGGTAAGAAACGTGCTTTGATTGTGACCGATAAACCTTTGTTTGAATTGGGATTGATTAAGGAAGTCACAGATAGTTTGGAAGAAATCGGCATCGATCACTACACATTTTACGATGTGGAACCCGATCCTTCGCTGGCTACTGTTCGCAAAGGTTTAGAAATCTGCAATAGTTTCCATCCAGATGTGATTATTGCTTTTGGTGGTGGCTCGCCGATGGATGCTGCTAAAGTAATGTGGCTGATGTACGAGCATCCAGAAATTGAGTTTGAAGGATTGGCGATGCGGTTTATGGATATTCGCAAGCGGGTATACGAACTGCCGCCTTTGGGTTCAAAGGCAATTATGGTGGCAATTCCAACTACTTCGGGAACGGGTTCGGAAGTCACGCCTTTTGCGGTTGTTACGGATGAACGATCGGGGATTAAGTATCCGCTTGCAGATTATGCTTTGACTCCGAGTATGGCGATCGTCGATCCAGAGCTTACGCTGAATATGCCACGGAAACTGACTGCTTACGGTGGCATTGATGCGCTAACTCACGCTTTAGAAGCTTATGTTTCTGTGTTGGCTTCTGAGTATACAAATGGTTTGGCTTTAGAAGCGATTCGTTTGCTGTTTAAATACCTGCCCAGCGCTTACAAAAATGGTGCTAATGATCCGAAAGCGCGGGAGAAAGTACATTATGCTGCTACGATCGCCGGGATGGCATTTGCTAACTCTTTTCTGGGGGTTTGTCACTCAATGGCTCACCAATTAGGTGCAACTTGCCATGTCCCTCACGGTTTAGCGAATGCGCTGATGATTTCCCATGTAATTCGCTACAATGCAACGGATGTTCCGTTCAAACAAGCGATTTTTTCTCAAAACAAGTATCCTAACAGCAAGTGGCGTTATGCTCGAATTGCGGACTATCTGAATTTGGGCGGCGATACAGAAGATGAAAAAGTTGAGAAGTTGATCGCAGCGGTGGAAGATCTGAAGCGTCAGGTAGATATTCCTAGCACGATTCAGGAGGCGATCGCCAGTCAGGGAATGAGTGATGATTTCTTTTTTGCTCGCGTTGAGGAAATGGCAGATCGAGCTTTTGACGATCAGTGTACCGGAGCTAACCCCCGCTATCCGCTGATTGAAGATTTAAAGCAACTTCTGGTGCAAGCGTATTCTGACGCTGACACTTCTGAACTCAATCGAGAGTTAACTTTAGTGTAATCGGCGCGGTGCAATAGATTTCTCCCGAAAAGCCTGTCAATGGGGGGCAGGGTGTCTAACCCCTAATCCCCACAAGACTTTCTGGAGAAATCTAACGCAGGGTTCGGTGGTGAAAATAAACCCCGAAGCAGATCAAAATACCAAGTAGGAATTGAAAAAATCTGAAATTATGTTATGATTTTAGAGGTAACTATTTTACGAATTTTGTAGTTTCAGTGGCTGTTCGCGCGATGACCTCTTCACCAACCATAGCACCCGTTCGATCGAGTCAAGTTACCCGCAAACCTTATCCCAACTATCGGGTAATAGTCCTCAACGACGATTTCAACACTTTCCAGCACGTTGTGGAATGTTTGACGAAATACATTCCAGGCATGACGAGCGATCAAGCTTGGAAACTCGCCAACCAAATCCACCACGAAGGCCAAGCCACCGTCTGGGTTGGCCCGCAAGAGCAAGCAGAACTTTATCATATGCAATTGAGCCGTGCAGGACTGACAATGGCTCCGCTAGAGTCTACTTGATAAGTGTCTAGATGGCCGAAAGTTCGATCGATTGTTTGTCGCTAATTAATCGGAAATTGATAGGATGTCCGGTGAGGCGACGGAGATTGGGGTTAAGAGGCGATCGTAATTTTGCCAATCATCCCCGCTTCCGTATGTCCGGCTACCGTACAGCGCAGGTTGTAGGTTCCCGATTTCACGGGCACAAACACCCATTCTGCCATAGCGCCCGGTTTAAGTTCCAATTCGTGAATCGCTCCTTTAATTTCCACCTTACCCGCTTCAACTTTTTGAGTCCAACTCGCATCAGCAAAGTTTTTAGCAGTAAAATAATGTTTCTGCGAACTGGGATTTTTCAGCACTAATTTATAGCGCTTGCCCGATTCAAATTCTAGCAGATTGGGAAAAAACTTAAGTTCCCCAGCTTCGTTACCCAAACTAACAGTAATTTCGGTGACAGGTTGGCGCGACAAATCACCTGCAGCACTAGCAATTGCTGCCGGCCTCAAAATTGTACTCAAACATAAAATTAGTCCCAAAATAACTTTGAAAGTTTTTTGTAACCGCTGGCTGCGGTAGAATTTGCCTAATTGCCAACCGAGTAAATTGATCATGGCTGTTAAGACTACTGTTAACTATTAACTGACTAAGGACTAATAAGGACTGACTACGGACTAATGACTACGGACTAATGACTACTGACTACTGACTACTGATTTAATTCGATCGCCAAACTTCATCCCAAGGCCCGCCTCCAACTTCCAAACCCGATAAATAACTTTGAGCCTCTAAGATAATTCTAGAACGCTGCTTGCCATTTTTTTCCACATTTCCCCCCAACAACTCTCGCAATTGCAAGCGCAATTCGCCGTGCGTCGTATCCCGGCAGCAAAAAGCCATACCTTTTTCTGTAGGAGTTCGCACATAAGTACCAGGACTGGTTGTAGTGCCAATTAACTCAACTTCAAACTGACTATTTCTAGCCTGCATTGTCCAGCTTCCCCAAGGTTCAATATTCCAACTAACTTCCGAATTCCAAGGCACAAATTCGTAAAACTTGCCTCGGTAATGCAGACAAATCATTGCTACCGATTCCATCCACCACAGCACGCCCCGCTTGCCGCCACCAGCGGTTAAAGCTAAATCCTTTTCGCCTTGAAAACAATTGCAATTAATCCAAAACCACTTTTGCGGAAAAGCACCGCCCCAGTTTTTTTCGCTGTAAGCGGGAGCATCTTTAAATTCGTAGCGTTCGCCATTCCAATCAATCCAGCCCGTGGCTAAACCGTGAGCCATTAAAATTTGCCAGCCCGGCTCAAATACGGGGAGAAAAGATAGCATTCCCGCCGTAGATTTCTGGAGTTCCTGAGAGTTGCCCCAGCCATAAATAGGTTGGATTTCATACTGCCAAAAACAGTGGCTGCCACTTCCCGGATCGTGCAGATAACCTTGATTCAAACGAGCAGTAGCTTGATAGCCTTCTTCGACGCGGCTGTCGAATACTTGCGGCTCTAAATATTGGGGTTTAATTTGTAAATCTGTTTTGCCCCAATGTCCGAAACCTAAGCTTTCTCGATCCGCCCAAAACTTATTTACATTGGGAAAAGTGCGACACAAATAGCTATCTTTCGGGCCGAGAATCTGAGCTGCACCGCCACTGTAAGGTTGACCGCCTCTGGGATCTTCGATGGAATACATGAATGCAAAGGATTGTCCGTGAATCGGTAATGTTATTCTGTAGTACCAGCCTTCAAAAAAGCGGCGGGAACTGCCGTCCCAGTGGTAGCCACTGTGGGGAGTTTCAATAGTTTTGAGTTTTGAGAGTGAATTTGACATAGAATTACCAATAGGAGAAAGAAGAGTCATTAGTCATTAGTCAGTAGTCATTAGTCATTAGTCATTAGTTAACGGTTAACAGTTAACAGTCAACGGTTAACAATGCCCAATACCCAATGCCCAATTCCTAATGGCTAATGACTAATGACTAATATGATAGGTTATTAATTATGTCTTTAGCACTTTGGCGATCGCCCTTAGCTCGCGCGCTCCACCGCAATCGCAGTCTTGCTTTTTCCCGCTACTTGCAACTAGCAACGGTTCGGGCTACCGGGCGACCGGCTAACCGCACTGTGGTGTTTCGAGGCTTTTTAGCAGATACTAATCACTTAAAGTTTATTACAGATATTCGCAGTCAAAAGGCAGAGGAAATTAACCTCTATCCTTGGGGGGAAATTTGCTGGTATTTCCCGAAAACTCGTGAACAATTTCGGATTGCTGGAAAGCTCGTTTTGGTAGGGGCAGATTATCCAGAGGCAGAGTTGTTCTCATTGCGGTGCACAACTTGGCAGGAGCTTTCTGAGGCGGCTAGAGCGCAGTTTGCTTGGCCGCAGCCGGGGGATGACAAAGCCGAGGCTAGTGCTTTTGATTCTGCTTCCCCAAATGCGATCGAGCCGCTGCCTAATTTTTGCTTGCTGTTGTTGGAACCGGAAACGGTGGATTTGTTAGAGTTGCGGGGGGAACCGCAAAACCGATCGCTTTATCGGCGCGACGGGGAGGGAAATTGGTCTGTGCGATCTGTTAATCCTTGAAAAAGAAGTCATTAGTCAGTAGTCATTAGTTATTGGTTATTAGTTATTAGTTATTAGTTATTAGTTATTGGTTATTGGTTATTTGTTGTCAGTTCCAATGCCCAATGCCCAATGCCCCATGCCTAATGCCCAATGCCCAATGCCCAATGCCCAATTCAAATTTTAGATGCCGGTGCCGTCAAAAAACTCTTGAATTGCTTTATCTTTTAACTGACAAGTGGTAGCAACAGCTAATTGGGTTTTTTCAGCTACAGCTACATTGCTGGTTTGATTTAAAGTTGGGAATCCTGAAGGCGAATTGGGAACAGAATTTAAGGAGACAGATGCTTGAGGAAGCAAACTTTTTACTTGCTGTTCGAGGGATTCGATACGATCGAGCAAAGAGCGAATTACCACAGCTTCCGAATCCGGCAAACTGCCGTGTTCTAGGGGATTGACGCGCACTCCCGATCGATAGACGATGCGGCCGGGAATCCCTACCACTGTGCAGTCAGATGGTACGTCGCGGAGTACGACGGAACCGGCGCCGATGCGGACGTTATTGCCAATTTGCAGATTGCCGAGTACCTTGGCGCCGGCACCGACAACTACGTTTTCGCCGACGGTAGGGTGACGCTTGCCGCTTTGTTTGCCAGTACCGCCAAGGGTGACACCTTGGTAAATTAGGGCAAAATCGCCGATAATCGCTGTTTCGCCGATCACAACCCCCATACCGTGGTCGATGAATACGCTTTTGCCGATGGTTGCCCCTGGGTGGATTTCAATTCCGGTCAAAAAACGAGCAATGTGGGAAATCAAGCGGGGGATGAAGGGAAGTCCCAACACATAAAGCCAGTGTGCGAGGCGGTGCAGCACTAGGGCCTGAAGACCGGGGTAGCAAAACAAAACTTCCAGCCAGTTGCGAGCGGCAGGGTCGCGATCGAAAATTATACTGAAGTCAGCTCTAAGAGTCTTTAGCACTTTCGGAGTTACCTATTTTGGTTAAACACGCCACTTTCGATTTTACATTTTACTGGATGGCGGAAGTGAGCGGTCGATCGGGAGATTGGGTAGTGGGAGATTAAGAGAGTGGGAGATTGGGGAAATTGGGGCATGGGGAATTGGGAATTGGGCATGGGGCATTGGGAATTGGGCATGGGGCATGGGGCATGGGGCATTGGAACTGACAACAAATAACCAATAACCAATAACAAATAACAAATAACCAATAACTACTGACTACTGACTACTGACTACTGACTACTGACTACTGACTATTCCTGTACTGAGATTGTATAGTTAGACTTGACTCCGGGTTCGACAGTACCTACCCAAATCCTGTAAGAGCCTGCTTGCCAGTCAGAATCAAGTATGCCAGCATCTTTATTCTGACCTATATCGTCTCCGCAGCGCACCGCATTACCGGGGCCTTGTACGAGTAAGGTTGTGTCCTTGCCTCCGCTGTTGACTTGGAGCGTGAGTTTTGAAAATTTTTGCTGCAAGACTATGATGTGGTCGGGAGTTGGGGTGGCAAAACCCAAACATTTGTTTTTGTGGCGATCGGCGTTGGCTATGACAGATAGAGAGTACGATCCGCCTGTAGAACCTCTCAAAACTGCTGTTGGGGCTGCAAAACCTCGCGATAAAGTTAAAGTGCCGAAATTGGCTGTTTCTGCTAAAACTGGTAGGGCGGCGATCGCGGCGATCGCAGCCAAGAGCGCACCGTTTTTGAAATTGGCTCGCTGATTAAACAACATGGTAATACTCCTCGGTCACAACTTAAAATCACAACTCAGAATTTACCCATCGCAGCCCCTTGAATACAAACTATGGAGGAAGAATAATTTTTAAATTAGTTCAAAACCTCCTGGCTTCTCTTCCTTATGTCTATCAGGACAATCCGTGTACGATCGCGCTCGGTTGTGCCAGTCGGATTTCTGCCACAGGCGATCGACTCATATCCGAAATTGTACGGTGTCAAGATGATAAATTTGATACTCCTAGCATTCCTGTTGGCGATCGGTTCCCTATTGACACAGGCCTTGGTATTGTTACCTATAGGTCTATCTGGCTGGCTCCACCTCCCTAATTGGCTGAGCCTGACCTTGATTTTTCTGGGTATTTCTTGGTGCTTGGGGGATTAGTGAGCAGTCATGAGTTAATTAGTGATTAGTCAAAAGTTAACGCTTAATCATTCCGTTTCCCCCAACGGGCAAGGCACGATCGTCCCCGGTTTGATGATGTATACTTCAAAATTGACAATTCAAGAATCTAAAATCTAGGATTTGACATCTACCTATAGAATGATGCAACGACAAGTTTATTCGATCTCAGCATTTCACTCTTCTGACAAAACCCTGGCGGAAACTCCTAAGAAACAGGAGCGTCCGATACACCGGGCGATCGTGTTAATGCTGGTGGCGACCGGTTTGCTGGGCCTGCACGCTAGTCGGCTGGTGGAATTGCAACTGATACAAGGGAAGCAAAACCGGGAAAGAGCCGAAAACAATCGCGTTCGCCTAGTTCCCATGCCGGCGAATCGCGGACACATTATCGATCGCCAAGGCAAGTTACTAGCGGCAAACAATTTAGCTCGATCGGTATACTTGTGGCCGAAAGAACAAACGTCGGAAGAGTGGAAAGCGACAGCAGAAAAGTTGAGTCCGTTGGTTAAAATCCCGGCACAAGAAATTTTAAAAAAATTAAAAGAGGTCGATCCTCAATCCTACAGACCGGTGCGGCTCAAGCAAGCAATGCCGCCAGAGGTGTTTGTGCCACTAGCAGAAGAGGTGGGACAAATGCGGGGAGTGGAAGTGCGGCCAGAAGCGAACCGCTACTATCCCGAAGGCAGTTTGGCCGCTCACGTGATCGGATATATTGGCGAAGCTACCGCAGCAGACTTAGAAGATCATCCCGAATATCCGATGGGGATGATTGTCGGTCAAATGGGCATAGAAGCGAGCTCAAACCAGAAGATTGCCGGAGTTTGGGGCGATCGGCTGATCGAGGTAAATGCCCAAAATCAAGAATTGCGACTGATGGGAGATACACCGCCCAAACCCGGTGAGGCGGTGCAGCTAACCATAGACTTGTCTATGCAAAAAGCAGCCGAAAAAGCCTTGGGGCAGCGCCGGGGAGCAGTAGTGGCGCTGGATGTCAAAACCGGGGCGGTATTAGTTATGGCCAGCCACCCGACTTTTGATCCCAATCTGTTTACGCGAAAAATCACTAAGGATGAGTGGAAAACTCTTCAAGACCCCGAAAATCCATTTTTGAATCGGGCCATGCAAGGCTATCCCCCCGGCAGCACCTTTAAAATTGTGACTTCCGTCGCGGGCATGGAGTCGGGCAAATTTTCGCCGGACTCAATTCTCGGTACTTCTTCTTACATTACTGTGGGGGGAATTGATTTTAACGAACACAGCGGCGGTTACGGCGACATCGGCTTTCGGGATGCTTTGGCTTTCAGCAGCAATACATTTTTTTATCAAGTGGGGATTAGTACGGGGCCGGAGCAAATTTCTAAGTGGGGACACCGCCTGGGAATTGGCAAGGATACGGATTTGAATCTTTTGGGGCTAGGTGGCGGCGATTACGGTCAAATCCCGACGCCGGAGGAGAAGGAAAAACTTTATAAAGAACCTTGGTATGCGGGTGATACGGTAACGATGTCGATCGGTCAGGGGTTGGTGTTGATGACTCCTTTGGAGGGGGCGGTGATGGTGAGTTCGATCGCTAATGGCGGTTATCGGGTGAAGCCTCATCTCTTAACTTCTATGACCGGCACAGCGGAGACTAAACGGGTACATACGGGGATGAAACCTTCAACCATTCAGGTGGTGAAGGAAGGACTGATCGCGGTAGTTGCCCAGGGTACGGGACAGGGGATGAATGACGGTACGATTCCACTGACGGCGGGCAAAACAGGGACTTCGGAGGTCATTGGACAGGAGGATCACTCTTTGTATGTCGCCTTCGGGCCCGCTGACAAGCCGGAAATTGCGATCGCCGTGATTGTGGAAAATGGCGGTTATGGTTCTGTTGCCGCGGCCCCGATCGCCAAAGAGGTGTTTCAAGCTTATTTTGGGCAACAGAAAAAGGGGAAGCAGTCAGTAGTTATTAGTCCTTAGTTATTGGGAATGGGGAATGGGGCATAGGGAATTGGGCATAGTTTCTTCCTTCTTCCTTCTTCCTTCTTCCTTCTTCCTTCTTCCTTCTTCCTTCTTCCTTCTAACTACTGACTAATGACTACTGACTACTGACTAATGACTACTGACTAATTCAGCCGCATAAATATAGTAGCTTTGCGAATTCCTGTTATTTCTCCCGTACTGGTGACAGTAAGCGATCGCAAGTGATCGAACAATGGTCTTGCCGAAAGTTCAATTAACCTCAACAGCGGGATTTGTTTTTCCCAAATTGGCCTGCTGGAGGGCCAGTCTAAATAAAAATAGCCGTCGTTAGATGGCGGTAGCGGTTCAATGCTGGTTTGAAAATCTTGATTGGCAAATAAAGAGCCTGTTTCAGCGGCTTCTAGTGCTGCGTCCATTGCTTCTACTGAAGTGGTGAAAATTTCGTATTTGCCGACGCTGGCTCGTACTCCTTTTGCCTCGGTTTCGATCGCACTTTTTCTATTATTTTCTTCTCCATAATTTGGGTTTGTTGTCAACTGCGTCCAAGCGGTAATTTTCTGATTTCTGAGAGTGAAGCTGCCGATGCTGTATTCTTTGCTGCGGGCAATTTCATCGAGTTTATCGATCGCCTTTTGGGAATCAGGAGATTTTTCGGCGGCAAAAATCCAGTCAGCACTATTTGAGGAATTCGGAAGCACTGCTAGAGCGTATTCTCCTTGTACCCAGTTAAATATATCCTGTGGCAGGTTGACGCCCCAAACTTGCTGAATATCTGCCAGGGTGCGATCGACTAAATTTGAGACTTCTGCATTAGTGGAAACCGCCGATGACAAATCAGCCCAAAAATTCCTTAAATCGGTGCTGGCGACAGCGAAAGGACTGGCTGAGGGAATGTATTGCAAGGCTTGCACAGGTTCGGAGAGTGTTGGAGAAGCTGTGTTTTCTCGCGATGTCACTAAAGCAGTTTGAGCCAGCAATCCCCGTCGGTTGACTCCGACAGCAACTGCGAGAGAATTAAAAGAAACTTGGAGATTTTGCTCGGTTGCTGATTGCGGGAGATTGACAAATGCTAAAGCGATTCTGCCTTGATTTAGCTGCTGCAAAGCTTTTTGATATTCGGGGGTATTGTTGAGAGTTAGGTTGGCTGATTCAACGTTATTAATTGCATCTCGAATCACATTGGGGCTATTGGCAAATAAAACAAAATTTTGGTTATTCCCAGAATTTAAATTCCCGTCGATGGCTGCTGTTGCGAAGCTGGATGGCAACTTGGAAGTCGGCACAGAAAACTGGTTAAAAGGCGAAAGTGAAGCAGATTTTTTCTTGGTTATGGGTGCTTGTTTATAATTAATTTTCACGCCTTTATATATTTCCGACTGCACTGTTTTATCGGCACGAGATTGTTGGCGCCAGTAGGAGTCGAGAAATTTTTGGCTGCGATCGACCTTTTGGGAGGAAACCGCCAGCAAAAACCCGGCTTGTTGGCCGTTGCTGCTGTCGCCATCGAAATCTGGCGTTGTAACGGCGAGGGTTATTTCGTCACCTATCCAAGGTTGGATATCTCGACTGTAATCGAGGCCTGTATTGCCGAGGAGACTTTTTTTGATTTGCTCAAATTCTGCGTGCGATCGACTTCTTTCTTCAGGAGTGGCAAAAACTTGTCGCAATGCTTCGAGGCGATCGGGATTTACCAACATTGAAGCTAACAAAGGTGCTTGTTTCGAGACAAACACAGCCGCAGCCGGAGTAGTTGTCGGCCCGCCAGCGAGCAAATTCAGGGGAGTTTGAGTTGTCAGCCAGTAAAAACCACCGGCACTCAAGCCTAAAAGTGCCAAGACGCCAGCAATGAGGAAAGAAAAGAACGATCGCAATTTCATCGGCAAATGACAAATTACCACAGTCTCTGATTATACACCCAGAACCCGGACTTGTTTAAGAAGTCGGGGTTCTCGCCACATTGTTAGTTTTCAAGTGTATTGGGTAATCTAGCTATCAGATTTTCCAGCGATAATTGAGGCAATTCTGACAGCAGTAATGATAAATTTTCTGGGGATAAGCCGAGCAAATTGGGGATGAGATTAACCGGGCGTTCTTCTTGTCCTGATTGGCTGAAGCGGTTGTTCAAAACACTTTCCGCTAGCAAATTTTGGACTTGTTGGCGATCGGTTTGGGCGATCGGCAGCATAGATAATTGGACTAACAACATAGTAAACTCGGCAGTAGGTAGAGCCGATACCGGGCGCAAAAAGGTGACAGTTAGCGGGTCTAACTCCCCAAATCTTACCTGCAAGAAACTCTCTAAAATTAACCGCTGTCCTTGTTCTCTTCCTTGCTCAAGACCTTGTTCTCTTCCTTGCTCAAGACCTTGTTCTCTTCCTTGCTCAAGACCTTTTACAATACCTTGTACAAGACCTTGTTCTCGTGCTTCTTGTAACTTTTGTTGAAAAAGGGGTACGATCGCCATAACTAACTCCTGATCTTCATCATCCATTGTGGGATTAGTTGGTGTATTCGCTTGCAAATTTTCCTGCAAGATGTAAAGTAATTGTAGCGCATTAGCTCGAATTGAAGCATCAATGGGAAATGCAGTTAATTCCGCGATCGCCCCTTGCTGCACCCTGCCCCTACCCAACATCCGCAACCATATAGTCTCTGGAGTCCTCGGTAGCTGGTGAATAGCGATTAACCCAACTCTCCAAACCTCCGATAAAAAATAAATTCCCCTCCCCCAGCCCTCAGACTCTTCGGAAGTCCGAAAACCAAAACTATTTAATAAAGCTTCCGAAGCAGTGGGAGTGAGAATCCACAACATCGGTAATTGTCTTTCCTCAAAACGTTGATTTTCTCGATTAGCCCGCCGCCCCAGTTCTGCCCTACTATTTAATAACTTAACGACACAGCTAAAAATTCCCTCAGCAGTCACAGGATTGCGAAACGGTTCAATTATCGCCGCCGTTGCAGCCATTTTACCTAACAAACCCAAACTTTGGACATATTCATATTCGCTCTCAAAAGAAGTTGGTTGAAACCAAACATCAATTTCTCTAACTTCAGCAGTGACATTTTTGCTCGTTTCTACTTCTCCAAGAGGCGACAATAACTCTTGCAGGTATTCTTTTGCAAACTGATCGTGGGGAAACTTAGTCATCCGATTTTAGATTTTAGATTTTAGAAGCAGGTTGTCTACCACGGCAAGCCTCGCGCATCGGAAAAATCGGCATCTAGAACCGCCCCCGGATCGAAAACAGCATCAGTTAAATCAGCTTTTCTAAACGACGTTACCGACAATTTTTCTATTTCTTCAACAGCAATAAAAAAGCCGATCGCAGTTAACCCAAGAATTACCCCAGAAACTAAAAATAAGACAATTCCCCTGATAGTATCTCCGCCCAAAAATGTCACAATACCGCTAGCGCCGATCGCAGCAGCAGCCCCAGCCACAGCCCCAGCCACAATTCCAGCCTCGCACCGAGTCGCAGCAATCGCCGTAGCAGCCGTTCCAGCCACAGCCACAGCCCCCGCATCCGCCCCGGCTATCAGTCCAGTCAAAGCCCCAGCCGCCGTCACTGTTACCGCAGTTACCCCAGCCCTAGCAATCAAATTTCTTACCCGCCTGCGGCTTTGTCCGGTTCGGACACCCTGAAAATTTGCCCCCCTCAAAATCGCCCCGGTGAAATTGCAGCCTCGAATGTCGCAACCGCTGAAATTCGCCCCAGATAAGTCAAGCCCTTTAAAAGAACGGTTCCGCAAGTTTTGGTTAGCAAAATTGAGATTTCGAGGTAAAGTCATTCGATTTTAGATTTTAGATTTTAGATTTTAGATTAACCAAGCAAATGCCTGGGATTTTAGATTTTAGATTATAGATTTTAGATTAACCAAGCGCAGGGCATTTAGAATAAAGCCTGTGGTTTATAACGAGTTTCCATGTCTCCCATCTCCGAATCTCCATTTTCCCCCCAACAAATTGCCGCTGAAAGACTCACACCAGAAGAATATCAAGAAATCGTTCAGCGTCTTGGCCGCCATCCTAATAAAGCTGAATTGGGAATGTTCGGCGTCATGTGGAGCGAACACTGCTGTTACAAAAATTCGCGGCCACTATTAAAACAGTTTCCCACAGAGGGCGATCGAATTCTCGTCGGGCCCGGAGAAAATGCCGGCGTCGTAGACTTGGGAGACGGCTTGCAACTCGCCTTTAAAATTGAATCCCACAACCACCCGTCAGCAGTCGAACCTTTCCAAGGTGCAGCAACCGGTGTCGGGGGGATTCTCCGCGATATCTTCACAATGGGTGCACGCCCGATCGCACTTTTAAATTCCCTGCGTTTTGGTAACTTAGACGATGCCAAAACTCAGAGATTGTTCAAAGGCGTAGTATCGGGAATTTCCCATTATGGAAATTGCATCGGAGTACCCACAGTTGGAGGCGAAGTTTATTTCGATCCGGCTTATTCCGGCAACCCGCTAGTAAACGTCATGGCCTTGGGTTTAATGGAAACTCAAGAAATCGTCAAATCCGGCGCATCCGGCATCGGAAATCCCGTGCTTTATGTCGGTTCAACTACCGGGCGAGATGGCATGGGAGGAGCAAGTTTTGCCAGTGCCGAATTGACAGACAAATCAATGGACGATCGCCCCGCCGTCCAAGTAGGAGATCCATTTTTAGAAAAATCCTTAATTGAAGCTTGTTTAGAAGCATTCAAAACCGGCGCAGTCGTCGCTGCCCAAGATATGGGTGCGGCGGGAATCACCTGTTCCACATCAGAAATGGCAGCCAAAGGCGGCGTCGGCATTGAATTCGATTTAGACAAAGTTCCCGTTCGAGAAAGCGGCATGATTCCCTACGAATACCTGCTTTCGGAATCCCAAGAACGGATGTTGTTTGTTGCCCAAAAAGGACGCGAACACGAATTAATCGATATTTTCCACAGATGGGGATTGCACGCGGTTGTAGCGGGTACAGTGATTGAAGAGCCGATCGTCCGAATTCTATTTAAAGGCGAAATCGCTGCCGAAATTACCGCGACTGCTTTGGCAGATAACACGCCAATTTATCACCGAGAATTGTTGACAGAGCCGCCAGAATATGCTAAAAAAGCATGGGAATGGACGGCAGATTTGTTGCCACAATCCACAGTTGCAGGTATCGAAGTTCAAGGTAATTTCCAAACTTGGAATCAGATTTTGCTGACGCTTTTAGATACTCCCACCATCGCTTCTAAACGCTGGGTGTATCGCCAATACGATCATCAAGTGCAAAACAATACTGTTGTTTTACCGGGAGGTGCTGATGCTGCGGTTGTCAGATTGCGTCCGCTAGAACCTTGCCAATCTTCCCTTGCTAACGGGTTAGAAGTACACCCCCTTGCTAAGGGGGATCTACAGAGAGAAAATGCTGTTTCTCTAGCTTCCGAAAGCAAACAGGAAGAAGAGGTAATTCCTCTATTTACAAAGGCACAAGGTAGGGAAACTCCCAAACTTTCTCCCCCCCTCAGCAAGAAGGAAGCGCCCCTGGGGATGATTCCTGGAGTTGCTGCAACGGTTGATTGCAATTCTCGTTATGTTTATCTCGACCCTTATGAAGGTGCAAAAGCAGTCGTAGCGGAAGCAGCGAGAAATTTAAGTTGTGTGGGTGCTGAACCTCTGGCAGTTACTGATAATTTGAATTTTGGCAGTCCTGAAAAGCCGATCGGATATTGGCAGTTAGCCTCAGCTTGTCGCGGGATTGCTGATGCTTGTCGGGAGTTGGGAACCCCTGTTACTGGCGGCAATGTTTCTCTTTACAATGAAACGGTTGATGCTGAGGGGAATCCTCAACCAATTTATCCGACTCCGGTAATCGGAATGGTGGGGTTAATTCCCGATTTGACGAAGATTTCTGGCCAAGCTTGGCTAAAGAAAGGTGATTTAATTTATGTTCTGGGAATTGGTGAATCATCCCAAAAATCCGAACTTCCATCTGAAAGCTCAAAAATTGAAACTTCTCCTACTTTGGGAGGTTCGGAATATTTAGCGGCAATTCACGGGATTGTAGCTGGGAAACCGCCAAGGATAGATTTTGAGTTAGAAAGAAAAGTGCAATCGGTTTGTCGCGCTGGAATTCGGCAAGGTTGGGTATGTTCTGCCCATGATTGTGCGGAAGGTGGAATTGCGATCGCCCTCGCGGAATCTTGTATTTCTGCTAAAATGGGTGCGGAAATTCATCTCAGTTTCAACTCGGCAAATGTCAGCCGCTGGGATGAAATTTTGTTTGGTGAGATGGGCAACTGCATTGTAGTTTCAGTCGCACCGAAAAATCAAGAAATTTGGGAAGCTTACCTGCAAGAACATTTGACCAAAATGTGGCAGAAAATTGGTTTAGTTTGCTGTGCTGAATCACCTTTGCGGGTGGTGACTGCTGACAATCAAGTGTTAATTGAGGTTTCGATGGGTGAGATGGGCGATCGGTTCTATAATGCGATCGAGCGTCGGATTGCATCTGTCTAATCGCAGTCGATACACACGGCGGTTGAAACCGCCTCTACACAGACGAAACCCGCCGACGTGGCTTGCATTTCTTGAGGCCGCGAAGGGGGACTTTGTTTGTGTAGAAGTGATTTCAATCGCCGTTTCAATTTCCCTGTCAATCCCCCAATCAATCGCCGTGTCAATCACCCAATTCATCTCTACAATATAAACAGTATCATTCATAAAATAAATGATTTGCTGTATCAATTCCGACTGTGAAAAACCTGAAAACCAGGACGGACAAACATATTGCATCAGTTGTGGCTTTGAACTCGTACCCATCCTGCGAAATCGTTTCCGCATGATCAAATTCCTCGGTCAAGGTGGCTTCGGCAGAACTTATTTAGCAGAAGATATTGATAAATTAAATCAACGCTGTGTCGTTAAACAATTAGCGCCAACAAATGTTCAGGGAACTTGGGCAATTAACAAAGCGGTAGAATTATTTCAGCAAGAAGCCAGACAACTGCAACAGCTAGGACAACATCCCCAAATTCCATCACTAGATGCCTGTTTTGAAGAAGAAAACTATTTGTATCTCGTACAGCAGTTTGTCGATGGTGATAATTTGTTAAACCTTTTCCAAAATCAGGGAATTTGGCAAGAAAGCCAAGTTAACCAACTATTACTCGAACTTTTACCTGTTCTCAACTTTATTCACGAACAAAAAATTATTCATCGAGATATCAATCCTGAGAATATTATGCGCCGTCGCAGTGACGGTTTGTTTATTCTAATTGATTTCGGAGTTTCTAAACAGTTGTCGGGAACAGTGATGTCGAGACTGGGAACAAAAATTGGTACGCCTGGTTATGCACCGCTTGAACAAATGCAAGGAGGTGAAGCTTATGCAGCCAGCGATTTGTTTAGCTTGGGGGCGACGGCTTTTCATCTACTGACGGGGATATATCCTTCTGATTTGTGGACGGAACACGGTTATAGCTGGACTGGAAATTGGCAGCAACATTTGAAGAGTCCCATAGATAAGCGATTGGAATTGATTTTATCTAAGTTGTTGGCAAAAGATATCCAGCAGCGCTATCAATCAGCCGAGGAAGTTTTAAGAGATTTTCAACGTCAGTCAACACCAAATTTTATACAGACTTTAAAAAGGTTTGACTTTGACCCGGTGACAGTTGATGTGCGGGGTAATATAAGTAGCGGTCAACGCCGTGAAGCACAATTTTTTAGTGAAAATTTAGGTAGCGGTGCAATCTTAGACATGGTAGCAATTCCTGGTGGCAGTTTCGTGATGGGTTCCCCCAATACGGAAGCAGGGCGAAGTAACAATGAAGGGCTGCAGCGTACTGTTAATATCTCTCCTTTTTTTATGGGTAAATATCCCATTACTCAAGAACAGTGGGAAGTAGTGATGGGGAATAACCCTTCTGAGATCAAAGGTTTGAAACGTCCTGTAGAACAAGTAAGCTGGAATAATGCTCTGGAATTCTGCCAGAAAATTTCTCAAAAAACCGGCAAGATTTATCGCTTACCTTCGGAAGCCGAATGGGAATATGCTTGTCGCGCCGGAACTACAACGCCTTTCTATTTGGGCGACACAATTACCCCGGATTTAGTTAATTATGATGGCAATTATCCCTACGGTGCTGCGCCGAAAGGACTTTACCGCAAACAAACAACTGATGTGGGGAGTTTTCCGCCGAATCCGTTTGGTTTGTATGATATGCACGGGAATGTTTGGGAATGGTGCAGCGATAAATGGCATGGTAATTATAACGGCGCACCGACTGATGGAAGTTCTTGGGAAACTGGAACAGATAATAACCGAGTGCTGCGTGCTGGTGCCTGGAACTGCAATACGGTCTATTGCCGTAGTGCCTATCGTGGCAGGAATTGGGCGGTCCATCGCAGCAGGCACCTCGGTTTTCGGGTTGCGGTAGCGTCGGTTTCTTCCTCGTCCTAGTTTCCGCGTAGTAGTGGTAGGGTGCGTCGCATTGAAAAATCTGCAAATCAAATCGACAATCTCGCAGCGACACACGGCGAGAGTCAGTCAGGTGCGTCGCCATCTCAAACCTGTAAATTCCATCGAATATCCCACAGATCCGCACCGTACAAAAACTGTTGACCTGCTATCATCAAGATAGACGCATCGTAGGAAAACAACCGATGACACTAACAGAATTACTCCCTACCATTAGAAAACTGTCTGCGATCGATAAACGAGAGTTAATCCGTATTCTCATGGCGGAAGAAGATATCAGTGAGAATATTTTTCCTTTGGAACCTTACAAGACTTACTACTTACCAACTCCCTACGATACTTTTGGCGCTGGTGCAGCTTTGATGCAGGCAATGAATCTGGCTAACAGCGACGAAAAGTGAGTATTATGCGATTTCAATACTCTACCAATCACCCCTCTCAAGATGAGTTTGACAGCTTACCGCGCATTCCCTTGATTCTGCGCCACAATAACCAGAGAGTCGAAGTTGTTGGGTTAGTAGACAGCGGTGCAACAGTGAGTGTATTGCCTTACCAAATAGGAATTCAGCTTGGCTTAGTGTGGGATGACAGCAAAGCCATTATTCGACTGGCTGGTAACGTGGGTAATCAACCAGCGATGCCAGTATTTTTCATGGCTGAAATAGGGGAGTTTGCTCCGGTAAGATTAGTATTTGCTTGGGCAAAAAGTGATAGTGTATCATTGATTCTGGGACAGACAAATTTTTTCTTAGAATTTGACGTTCACTTTTATCGTTCTCGGCTTGAGTTTGATATTGAGCTGAAGCGTTAATTTTTACCATAATTTATTGGCACGGTTCACTCCTGTCATACTTATCCTTCAATTCAGTCACAGCCAACTATAGCTACACAATGTGGCTAACGCAGAATTAAGACAATTGACAGAAGATAAAAGTCATATTTTATCTACTTTGTCCTATCCTTTTCAAAATCAAGCAGGTTTGGTTGAGACAGGTTCTTCGTCCCTTTTCTACTTTCGACTGGAAGGGAATATTTGTATCGAAAGTCCTATACAATATAAACAATATCATTCCTAAAATAAATGATTTGCTGTATCAATCCCGATTGCCCCAATCCTCAAAACCCGGACGGGCAAACATATTGCATCAGTTGTGGCCTTCAACTCGTACCCATCCTGCGAAATCGCTTCCGCATGATCAAACTCCTCGGTCAAGGTGGCTTCGGTCGAACCTATTTAGCAGAAGATATTGATAGACTAAATCAACGCTGTGTCGTTAAACAATTAGCACCCGATGTCCAGGGAACTTGGGCGATTAACAAAGCGGTAGAATTATTTCAGCTAGAAGCTAGACAACTGCAACAGCTAGGACAACATCCCCAAATTCCATCCCTTGATGCCTACTTTGAAGACAACAAATATTTGTATCTCGTACAGCAGTTTGTTGATGGGGAGAATTTGTTGACGCTTTTCCAAAATCAGGGAATTTTGCAAGAAAGCCAAGTTAAGCAACTATTACTCGAACTTTTACCTGTTCTCAACTTTATTCACGAACAAAAAATCATTCACCGAGATATCAAGCCTGAGAATATTATGCGCCGTCGCAGCGACGGTTTGTTAATGCTGATTGATTTCGGAGTTTCCAAACAGTTGTCGGGAACAGTGATATCGCGACAGGGAACGCAAATTGGTTCGCATGGTTATGCACCGCTTGAACAAATGCAAGGGGGTGAAGCTTATGCAGCCAGCGATTTGTTTAGCTTGGGGGCGACGGCTTTTCATCTACTGACGGGGTTACATCCTTATGGTTTGTGGACGGAACACGGTTATAGCTGGACTGCAAATTGGCAGCAACATTTGAAAAGTCCGATAGACAAGGAATTGGAATTCATTTTATCTAAGTTGTTGGCAAAAGATATCCAGCAGCGCTATCAATCAGCAGAGGAAGTTTTAAGAGATTTTCAACGTCAGTCAACACAATCTCCCGCACCGACACCAATTCCCACAATTCCTGTGATTCCACAGCACTCTTTGCCGTTACGAACTAACACAACAAGGCGAGGTTTCTTGCAATTAGCGGGTTTTGCTGGGGGAGGATTTGCATTAGCTGTGCTGGGTCAAAGTTTGTTGAACAACAAAACTTCTTCATCTTCACCAAATCTTCCACCTTCATCCAACAAGGAACAGCCATCTCCTAAATCATCAGCTCAAAAATCATCTCCAAAAACTACAGCCAAAAGTTCATCGCCAAAACCATCTCCACAATCTGTAGCAGAAAGTCCATCGCCAAAACCATCTCCCAAACCATCTCCCAAACCCGCACCAGAAACTCCAAAACCTACGCCATCTTCCAATGCTTTAAAAAGCTTTACTTTTGAAACAGTGACAGTCAACTCAACGGGGCAAATTGCCAACCGCCGTCAAGGAAAAGCACAGGCTTTTATAGAAAATATGGGGAATGGTATTACTCTAGAAATGGTAGCAATTCCTGGTGGCAGTTTCGTGATGGGTTCGCCCGATACGGAAGCCGGACGAAGTAGTTATGAAGGGCCGCAGCGTACCGTGAAGATCCCTACTTTTTTTATGGGTAAATATGAGATAACTCAAGAACAATACCAAGCGGTGATGGGAAATAACCCTTCTGAGTTCAAAGGTGCGAAACTTCCGGTCGAAAAAGTAAGCTGGAATGACGCTGTGGAATTCTGCAAGCGGCTTTCTAAAAAAACAGGCAAGACTTATCGCTTACCTTCAGAAGCGGAATGGGAATATGCTTGCCGCGCCGGAACTAAAACACCTTTCTATTTTGGTGAAACAATTACCCCAGATTTAGTTAATTATAATGGCAATAATCCCTACGCTGGGGCATCGAAGGGACTTTACCGCAAACAAACAACTGATGTCGGGAATTTTTCACCCAATGCTTTTGGACTTTATGATATGCACGGAAATGTTTGGGAATGGTGCAGTCATTCCGACAACGATCGAAGCGATCGCCGGGTGCGGTGTGGCGGTTCCTGGAAGGACTCTGCGGTGAATTGTCGCAGTGCGTATCGTCTTAGCAATTCGGCGGGCGATCGTTACTCGGACATCGGTTTTCGCGTGGCTTTGGTTTCCGCGTAGTCTCGGGTTTTCGCTTCTTTGCTGTAGTCTCCCGCGAGGACTCTTATTTTAAGACTCGGCTGTTTCAACCTGGTTTATAAATATAGTCCTGGACGCATCAAAACCTTCATAACCGGGCTTTTTGCGGTTTCTGCGGTTTGTAGCGCGTCTTCTGGGCCAAAAAACCAGGTTCCTAACCACCCGCGCATAAGTCCTATAATAGTTAAAATATGCCAATGTCACATATTAGGAAGGATAAAAAATATGACCCTCAATCTTCCTCTGCCCCATTCAATTCAAAATTTTATTAACGAACAAGTGGAATCGGAGGCTACAGTAATGCAGCGGAATACATCTTGCATCTAATTCGCCAAGAACAAGCAAGACTCGCGCGGGTTGAGTCGTTATTTTTGGCTGGTTTGGATAGTGGCAATTCTATAGAGATTACCGATGATTGGTGGGAGCAAAAACGCGCTCAGTTGGTGCAGAAACTTGACCGACAGCAGCAAGGAATGTAGCATCTCAGCAGTTGCCTAATTTAACGGCAAAAACCAAGTCAGAAGCCCTAGTGATTATAAGTGATTATAGCAGATAGCGGCTTTGTATTCAAAACTAAAACAGAGGGTGGATATGAAACATTCGAGCATCCTGATGGTAGTTTAATTCATATTAGACCCGCTGGTGAAATTGTCCGAACTGGGCCTAAAATAAAAAACGATCGCGGTAAAAGTTACCGCCGCCGATACGACCAGTTTGGCAATCAGATTCAATTCATGGCAGGTTCAAACACCCACAGTACCGGAGAAAATATAATTATATGACTCTTACAGCCGTGAAGCGTAGCTATCCCGTAGGGAATCGCCCTTTAAAACATTTTTGCATAGAAGACTTGAAAAGTGCCGACCTTGCAGGCATTACTCTAATCCCCCAACCTTTAACCTTGCGCTTAGACTTTACATTCGGAACCGGGATTTATGACACTTCCATCGAATTCTATCAACTCGTTCATCAGGTAATCTCTCAACCAGTCAACTCCGACTCAGAAGAGTCTTGCTTCTGGGTGGGTAACGCAGAATTAAGACAATTGACAGAAGATAAGAGTCAAATTTTATCTACTTTGTCCTATCCTTTTCAAAATCAAGCCGGTTTGGTTGAGACAGGTTCTTCGTCCCTTTTCTACTTTCGACTGGAAGGGGATATTTGTATCGAAGTAGTTTGCGGTAGTTACAAAATTTTTCAAGAATTGGAATCGGCGGTTGAAACCGCGTCTACACCAACGTAAACCTGATGGTGCGTGGGTTGAAGCTGTAGGGTGCGTCGCCCGAAACAATCTCCAAGTAAGAGGCCAATCTCATAGCGACGCACCCTACAAAATACGACATTACTTAATACTCTATCGCGCCCAAAATTGACTTTACATGGCCGCACAGATTCCCATGATGATATAGTAGGTCAATCTCACAGAAAAGTCAACCTCGATCGCCCTTAAATTCTAATATTTCAAAAAGCCCATCAAGCAATTTCCTAATTTATTTGCCATTGCACGATCGCCGATCTCTTCATTCTGGCGTTGCGCGGACTTCGTTTGACAATCGCCGCATCCCTCGCCACATCCCTCGCCCGCCCTTAATCAAGGTTAGTATAGAATTTGCGAGCGATCGATACTACAATGCCCTTAAACGCCGCATCGCTTCTGTCTGAAATGCTACACGAGTTGGAAATAATGACAGATCCGTGGCAAGATTAAGGGAATGTTAAGTTATGCGACGCTTTCGCAAACAAGATTTCCCGCTGAAACTGTCCCCCTAACCCACCTTCCCCATTAGGAACCCACCCATCTATGATTCCCAACCATTCCTTCGCGGCTGACGAGCATTCTAGTAAACCCGACAAGCCCGAGGAAGCTTGTGGCGTTTTCGGTATCTACGCACCGGGTGAAGATGTCGCCAAGTTGACCTACTTCGGTTTGTATGCTTTGCAGCACCGCGGTCAGGAATCAGCAGGAATTGCCACCTTTGAAGGTGAAAAAGTCCACCTGCACAAAGATATGGGACTGGTTTCCCAAGTCTTTAACGAATCGAGTTTAGGTCACTTGCCCGGTAACTTAGCAGTAGGCCACACTCGCTACTCTACTACCGGCTCCTCGCGCGTGGTCAACGCTCAACCTGTTGTCGTCCAAACCCGTTTGGGAAGTCTGGCATTAGCACATAACGGGAATCTTGTCAATACTAAAGAATTGCGCGAAGAATTGCTGTCTCGGAAGTGCGAATTTGTCAGTACGACGGATTCAGAGGCGATCGCAGTGGCGATCGGTTCCGAAGTAGACAAGGGCAAAGACTGGCTGGAAGCAGCGATCAGCGCCTTTGGTATGTGCCAAGGAGCCTTTAGTTTGACCATCGCCACCCCCAAAGGCGTGATGGGAGTCCGCGACCCCCAAGGCGTCCGCCCGTTGGTAATTGGCATCCTCCCCACAACTCCGGTACGATACGTTTTAGCATCGGAAACTTGTGGCTTAGATATTATTGGTGCTGAATTTTTGCGGGACGTAGAACCGGGGGAATTAGTTTGGATTACAGAGGAAGGTATGGCTTCCTTCCACTGGAGTCAGCAACAAAAGCGCAAACTTTGCATCTTTGAAATGATCTATTTTGCTCGACCCGACAGCCAAATGGAAGGTGAAAGTTTATACAGCTACCGACTGCGGATCGGGCGTTTGTTGGCAGCAGAATCTCCGGCTGATGCTGATATAGTTATCGGCGTTCCCGATTCTGGAATCCCGGCGGCGATCGGCTTTTCTCAAGCTTCCGGCATTCCTTACGCCGAAGGATTGATTAAAAATCGCTACGTCGGGCGCACTTTTATTCAACCGACTCAGACAATGCGGGAGTCAGGAATCCGCATGAAACTCAACCCTCTCAAAGATGTCTTGGAAGGAAAGCGAGTAATTATTATCGACGATTCGATCGTGCGCGGTACTACCAGTCGCAAAATAGTCAAAGCCTTGCGGGATGCGGGTGCAACAGCAGTTCACATGAGAATTTCCTCGCCGCCGGTGACTCATCCTTGTTTCTACGGGATCGACACCGACAATCAAGATCAGTTGATTGCGGCTACTAAGTCAGTCGCAGAAATTGGCGCCCAAATTGGGGTAGATTCTTTGGCTTTCTTGAGTTGGGATGGAATGCTGAAGGCGACTAACGAAGACCCAATGAGTTTTTGTTCGGCGTGTTTCACTGGTGATTATCCGATCGACGTTCCAGAAATGGTAAAACGGTCTAAGCTCATATTAGAAAAAGCTGGAACCTAAAAAATAAAAAAGCGGGAAAGCGATTGCCCGTCACTTTCCCCAATTTATGGATTTTCAAGTTTTTATGGTAAGTCATTGCCAGAATGTGTGTAGAAATGTTACATTAACTTAGCTTTAGCAGTTCTTGCAGAATTTGTGAACAGTAGTGAACAGTCGGTTGGGTAGAACTTGTGTGAAACCCAACCCTCGGATTGGAGATGGGAGATTGAAGATTGAAGATTGGAGATTGGAGATTTGTGCTTGAATCTAAAATCGCAAATCTAAAATCGATGGTTTTTCCCTACACTCTCGTTCACAATTCTTGCTCGAAACGCTGTATGCTACCTGCAGACTGGAGGTAGTTCCTCCAGATGTCCACTCTCAGATTGAAGTCGCATTTCGCACCAACAACGGGCACAGGAGATTTTTTCAGATAACAGGGTCGATCGCACTAATTTTTCCGACACAAGTATTCGACAAGCCAACTTGCTTGAGAATCGCGGACGGGCTATTCATGCGAACTAAAGAACTTTAGAAACCCTTGCAGAGTAAAAATATGGCTCCTTGCAGGTTGAAACTGACCTCACCTGCATAGGGATACAACCCCCCGACTCATGTCGGGGAGAGCCAAAAAATTTAGATATTAGTTTAAGCCCCCAGATTCATCTGTGGAGTAAATCTAAAATCTAAAATCTAAAATCTAAAATCGATTGACTGTTAAAAGAAGGCGGAATGCGGTTTCTCAAGTCAGCTTAAATCGGAAACTTCGTGCAATCAAATACTGTTCTCAATCCCGCGAGCAATCCAGGCTCATCCTCTCGTACAGCAGAGTTACCTTTTACTCTTCAAGATATCAAGGCAGCCATTCCAGCCCACTGTTTTGAGCCCTCGGCATGGAAATCTCTGGCTTATTTCTTTTTAGATATTGGCATCATCGCAGGTTTATATGCGATCGCCTACACCGTCGATTCCTGGCTTTTTTACCCAATCTTTTGGTTGATGCAGGGAACCATGTTTTGGGCATTGTTTGTAGTGGGCCACGACTGCGGACACGGTTCATTTTCTAAGAGCAAATGGCTCAACAACCTGATCGGACACCTCTCTCACGCTCCAATTCTCGTGCCCTTCCACGGTTGGCGGATTAGTCACAGAACCCACCACGCCAATACAGGCAGCTTAGATAACGATGAAAGCTGGTATCCGGTATCGGAGAGCAAATACAATCAAATGCCTTGGTACGAAAAGCTGGGACGCTTTTATTTGATGTTATTTGCCTATCCAATTTATCTATTTCGCCGATCGCCCGATCGAACTGGTTCTCACTTCATGCCCGGTAGCTCGCTTTTCCGTCCGTCCGAAAAATGGGAGGTGTTGACGAGTTCCGCATCCTTGGTACTGATGGTAGGCTTTTTAGGCGCGCTAACCTATCAGTTTGGTTGGCTGTTTTTACTCAAGTTCTACTTAGTTCCCTATGTAGTGTTCGTGATGTGGCTGGATTTGGTAACATTCCTGCACCACACAGAAGCCGATATTCCTTGGTATCGCGGTAAAGATTGGTCTTTCTTGAAAGGTGCATTGTCTACGATCGATCGCGACTACGGAATCATCAATTCCATCCATCACGACATCGGCACCCACGTAGCCCACCACATTTTCTCGACCATGCCGCACTATCACTTGAAGGAAGCAACGGAAGCCATCAAGCCAGTGTTGGGCGATTATTACCGCAAGTCAACTGAGCCAATTTGGAAAAGCTTTATTCGCTCTTACTGGGATTGTCATTTTGTCTCCGATACAGGTTCTGGAGTTTACTACGAATCACCTAACAGTCGGCGCTCTGCTGAAGTTAAGTAGCTTAAATAAACAATAGAATAAGCAAAAACCCGGCTTTTTAAAGAAACCGGGTTTTTCTTTTTTGTGCGTGTTTGATAATAAGATGTTCCACATTTAGCCTGGATATTGGGGGCGGGCATCTTGCCCGCCCCACAAGAAATTTACAGATTACCTTTAATCCCGATCGCCGTAACAATAGTCCACGCATCTACCAACAGCAACAGCAGCGTACATCCCAGCAAAATAAGATACATCCAAGGCTGCGACAAAGGGCGGACATCTCTAGTATCAATACCTGTTTTTGCTTCTACCAAACCGACTAATTTACCAAACCCAGCCACTCGCATTGGCAACAAATAACCTTCACCCGAATGACTCAAAAAATAGTAAACTAAACCTCCTTGACCGGTCGATCGAGGTTTGAGAGCTTTTACCTCAGTCCAAGGTAGCGACCAACCCTTGCGAAACCAACGCGGAAACCAGTTGGGATATGTGACTTCAATCCCCTCCTCGCTCAAAATTACCCTTTCACTGAGCACGCCGTACAGGCCCACAGCGCCGACAAAGATTGCCGCCCAGAGGCCCGCCGGGGGAACCGGTGCTTTTGTTACTTCCGACAAAAACGGCAAGGGAATTGTCAGGGCTGTGTACAAGCTCAACAGCGTGATTCTAATCAGGGGAGAAAGCCGGAATACCGCCGGCTCAAATACTGGGGCCGAAGATGGGGAAGAAGCAAGAGGTTGTGCTGACATGGCTGAAATTCGAGAAGCTGTTTAATGATATTTTTGCACAGTTGCCGAACCCGCCAACCAAACTCAGGGAAATAGGAAAAACCGGACAATATTTGCCGTCGGGAGTTTTGATCTAAAATTCATTTCACAAACTTTGATTCTTAAGTGTTGAGTTTTTAAGGCTTTGTTGAAGTTGGAATTTTGAGCGCGGAGTTATCAATTCACTGACAATTTATAACTCAAAACTCACAACTTCAATTAATCAACGGCCGTTAGTGCCGGTACAGTCAGAGGTTCTGAGATTTCTCGGGATTTGGGGCGGCCAGTCATTGCTGCTCGATCGCCCTGAACTGCCTCTCGCGATCTGCTAGGATTGACGTTTGAATAGGGGCCTTCGTTAATCTGCAAGCGATCGCAAGGAATTTTATCCGACAAAATTGCACTGGCCATCATCCCGGTGTGAATTTCCAATGCTGCGGCCGGCATCGCTTCAAACACTAAGCGCTGTCCGGGAAACACCACTCGTTCAAAGTACCAGTTAGGAATGTTGGCGATGCGAGCAATCTGAATCTGACTGGTGGCGTTAACGTAGCAGCACAGAATCTTGCTGTCGGTGTCTGAGGGTACGGGGTCAAGAATTTGAGCCATAACTGCTGAGGGAGCCTTGCCTAAAAGTTTTAGTTATCTTCTCAGGCTAACACTAGGTGATCCCGCCTACTGTAAAGCCGACTACCAACTCCCTAATACATGAGAGACCGATCGAACTTAAATTAAAATCTAACCGGATAAATATCGGATTTTTGACTCCCCGCTGGGATTTTCATTCAAAATACGCTGTATTGACTTAAAAATTAGCTTTTTTCTGCTGCTCTCGCCGATCGACACCAACAAGCTCGGCCTGGAACCCAATAGAAAAATTTAAGAATATTTAATGTCAAATTGCGAAAATTAGACATATTGTAAAGTTATATTAAAAGAATATTAACATAGCTGAAAAAGTTCCACTTTAGGATATGGCAATCATGGAAAACCGAGAAAACCGAGTCCTGTACGTTCGCCTCCCCTGCAATCCTATTTTCCCGATCGGAGTTGTGTATCTTTCGGATCACGTACACAAGCTGTTTCCCGATGTCGAACAGCGCATTTTCGATTTAGGTGCCGTACCCCCCCTGGATTTCGCTAAAGCTTTGGATGCCAGCATAGACGAGTTTAAGCCGACGCTGCTGGTTTTCTCTTGGCGGGACATTCAAATTTATGCGCCCGTGGGCGGCAGGGGCGGCAATCCGTTGCAAAATGCCTTCGAGTTTTACTACGCCAAAAATCCGCTGATCAAGTTCCGGGGAGCCCTCGGAGGACTGCGTTTAGCCACGTCTTACTACACCGAACTCTGGCGCAATTTGGGACTGATTAAGCGCGGATTGAAGCGGGCCCGGAAATACCGCCCCGAAGCTCGTGCAGTGGTCGGAGGCGGTGCTGTGAGCGTGTTTTACGAACAGTTGGGCCGCAGTTTGCCGGCGGGGACTGTGGTTTCGGTGGGGGAAGGCGAAGCTTTGCTGGAGAAGTTGATTAAAGGCGAAGATTTGGCCGAGGAAAGGTGTTATGTGGTGGGAGAAACTGTGCCGCGCGCGAAGCTAATTCACGAAAAGCCAGCCAACATTGAGAAAACTGCCTGCGATTACAATTACATCGAAACGATTTGGCCCGAGTTTTCCTATTATCTACAAGATATGGACTTCTACGTCGGAGTCCAAACCAAGCGCGGCTGTCCTCATAATTGCTGTTACTGCATTTATACCGTGATTGAAGGGAAACAAGTGCGGATCAATCCGGCGGATGAGGTGGTGGCGGAGATTCGGCAATTGTACGATCGAGGTATCCGCAATTTCTGGTTTACCGACGCTCAATTTATCCCAGCACGCAAATTCATCGATGATGCAGTTGAATTATTGCAAAAAATCATCGCCGCCGGCATGGACGATATACACTGGGCCGCTTACATCCGTGCGGATAATCTCACACCAGAGTTGTGCGATTTGATGGTAAAAACGGGGATGAATTACTTTGAAATCGGCATCACCAGCGGTTCCCAGGAACTGGTTCGGAAAATGCGGATGGGCTACAACTTGCGAGTAGTTTTAGAGAATTGTCGCGATTTAAAAGCAGCCGGTTACAACGATGTGGTTTCCGTTAATTACTCATTTAACGTCATTGACGAAACCTTTGAAACCATCCGGCAAACTATTGCTTATCACCGAGAATTAGAGCGAATTTTCGGAGTAGATAAAGTAGAACCAGCTATTTTCTTTATCGGGTTGCAGCCGCACACAATTTTGGAGGAATACGCCTTTAAAAAGGAGATTCTGCAACCTGGTTACGATCCGATGAGTTTGATGCCTTGGACAGCGCGCAAGTTGCTGTGGAATCCCGAACCTTTGGGTTCGTTTTTCGGGCAAATTTGTTTAGAAGCTTGGCAGCGTAATTCCAATGATTTCGGCCGCGAAGTGATGGCTATTTTGGAGGAAAAACTCGGCTGTGCGGATTTGGAAGAAGCATTAACCGCGCCAGTGGAAATTAAAGACAAACAGTTGGCAGCAGTTAATTAATTACCAGGTTCCCCGTCAGGACGACGGTTCTTTTCAACAGGGGAAATGGGAGTAAAAATGTATCTTCTGTTTCCCTTTTTTTATTCATATTATGTCCGGTCGATTACCCTAATACGGTAGGAGTTCCCCTCACCAAAAATATCTGCCCATAATTGACAATCTCAAAAACCAGCCCTTTTAATCTCGGTCACTCGATCGGACATGATATCACTAAATAGCTAAGCGCAAATAAACATTACCCTGTAAAAGAGTCAGTTAGCGATCGCCTGGGCGTCTAGAAACCTGGTTTCTAGGAAAATCAAAGGTTTAGTAACGAGAAATATATGAAGAAACCCGGTTTCTCAAATCAGCGTGAACAAGTCATAAAACCTTAAAAATGTCCTAAATGCAAGAGATTGCTTTCCTGCGATCGCATTGACATACTTATGTATTTTTACTGGTGTAGCGTGCACAGTTCGCACCTTACTTAAATCGGCCCTGTACCGTGTCCCCTGCACATCTCACCTTTGACATTAAATATTATTAATATCCAGCAAGGATCGCTTAAGATGTAATTATATAGTTAAAACCAGGAGTGACAAGATGTTTTATAAAGAGAGAGTTAAGGGCATTAAAGGAGTAGTTCTAGTTATGGCAGGCATTAGTGCGATCTGCTTTTTGACTGCCTCAGCAGAAGCAACTGCACTAAATCAACCGATTGACAAAGTTCGGGCGATCGCACCCAACAGTTTGGGCAATAATCAACCGCTGCAAATTGCTCAAGTTGAGGGATGTCCGAGGGCCCAAATGGTGCAATTTTTCGCAACGCCCAACTTTTCTATATACATTTGCAAAACCCAGGAAGGCGATATTTTTTACCGCGGCCTCAGCAAGATAAATGGCAGCCAAATCAATGTCATGCAAGTAACGACAGGTGATGACGGAACTTATGAAGCGACTAACGGCAATATTATCTATTCGATTAACCCCCAACGCCTACAAGTCCGGCAAAATGGTAAGGTAATTTTGACTGAAGGTGTGATCAAGTAACACTAATTGTTATTTAATCATAAATTCACTAAATTCAGGGTGTATTTTATTTAAGTGAAAAATTCAAGAGTCGCCAAAACATATTGATTCCTTAATTATCAAAGCTCATCAGTGGTAACGCTTATAAAATTGCTGGGGGGGTGACAACCCACCTGAAACCCATAGCTAGTAAGGATTGAGCCAACTTGTGGTAAAAAAAGATAGGCAGC
>NZ_JAUBOS010000040.1:9580-52298 GCF_036700365.1 Microcoleus sp. w2-18bC1 | reverse complement strand
AATCTTACACATGCTCAGCGCTGTCAGGAGCCAAAGTCTTTTGATGTAAGGGTTTTAGGCTTTTTCAGCAAGCCCTACTTAGCGCTAATCGCGTATTTGAAATCGGCTTAAGAAGCGCAACAGCATCCAAAACTCTAAAGTGTTTTATTATAGTTTCAGAAAAGCTGAAATTCAACAACGGTTAGAATTAGTTGAAGTAATTTCCCCGAAGTACATTCTCAAGGTTTTTAGGGGCAGGTTTAGTTAGGATATACGCAATCGCAGCGAGTTTACACCTTTCACGCACCCGCCCTCCCCACGCTAGGATTTACACATTACTTCGGCCTTAAGTTCGCGCTGCTAAACTCAGAAGCCACAATCATCGACCCAATCCCCGCATCCGTAAATATTTCTTGCAGCAAAGCATGAGGAATTCGACCGTCAATAATGTGAGCACCCTTCACACCCTGAGCCAAACTCCGCACACAACAATTAACTTTCGGAATCATCCCCCCAGAGACAACTCCCGACTCAACCAACTCTCTTGCTTCTTGAATATCTAACTTAGCAATCAGACTCTCTGGCTTGTGATAATCCTCCAAAATTCCCGCAGTATCGGTCATCAAAATCAACTTTTCCGCTCCCAAACCAGCGGCAATTTCCCCAGCTACCGTGTCAGCATTAATGTTGTAAGATTGACCGTTTTCATCCGCTGCCACGCTCGACACCACCGGAATATAACCGCTGTTCACCAAAGACTCCAAAATCTGGATTTTCACGCCGCTGACTTCACCAACAAATCCAATTCCTTCCCGGCCATCTGGACGAGCTTGGATCAGATTGGCATCCTTGCCACACAGTCCCACTGCTTTGCCGCCAGCTTGGTTGATTAACGAAACAATTTCCTTATTTACTTTCCCCACTAAAACCATTTCTACAACTTCCATTGTCGCCGCATCAGTCACTCTCAAACCATCCTTGAATTGCGGCTCAATTCCCAATTTTTCCAGCCAAATATTAATTTCCGGGCCACCGCCGTGAACCACAACCGGACGCATCCCCACGCAAGCTAGCAGCACAATATCCCGAACTACCTTGTCTTTGAGATTGCTATCTTTCATTGCCGCACCACCATATTTGACCACAATTGTGCGACCGGCAAAGTGTTGAATATAAGGCAGTGCTTCGGACAGCACCTCTACTCGATTAGTGTCCGAATTCCTAACAAAATCGCTTTGTTTGAGCATGGGTAAATTACAAAAGACTAAAAACTTAATTCTAAACTTTAATGGCTAAAGCACATATTAACAGCCACAAAGATCACTTTTTCCCTTGAAGTTATGGACGCACAGGCTCGATCGCCTTTATTGAACCCCATCCTCAAAAATTTAATAGGTTTTTTTAATAAAAGCATTAAAAATTATGTATTATAACTTATACATTTTTTGCTACAGTCAAGAAATGTATAGCTCCATTGATTTACTTAACGTTTTATGTTAACTGCTGTCGCCCAAGACTCCGAAAACCTTCAGTACAAGCTACCATCAGAGACTGACTCATCCCCCCGAATGACGGTATTTTGCGATTTAGACGGGCCCATAGTCGATGTGTCCGATCGCTACTATGCCACCTATCAACAGGGATTGGCCGATACTCAAGCAGTTTATCTTACTAGGGGAATCAACCTCAACCTTCAAATCCTCACCAAACAGCAGTTTTGGCAAATGAAACAAAACCGAGTACCCGATGCTGAAATAGCCAAAAGTTCCGGCTTGTGGGGAGAAGAAATTCACGTTTTTCTCGGATGCGTCAGTCAGATTGTCAATCAGCCAGACTTGTTGCACTTAGATCGCATCCAGCCGGGAGTGCAATGGGCGATCGGACTTCTGCACTCCCGCGGCGTGCGGCTGATTTTAGTCACCCTGCGGCCGAGAAATCAAGCCGTTCAACTGTTACAAAATTACGGTTTAGCCAGACTGTTTACCAGCATTCGCGGAACTCAGATGGCGGATGCCGCCTATCACAACTATACAGCCTTAAAAACTGAATTGTTGGCTGAAGTTGCAGAAGAATTTGAGTCATCGCTGGGTTCGGCTTGGATGATCGGAGATACAGAAGCAGACATCCTCGCAGGAAAAGCATTGGGAATACCTACAATTGCCGTTACCTGCGGAATTCGCAGCCGCTATCAACTCCAAAAGCACCAGCCTAATTTCATTCTCAGCAACTTGATTATTGCCGTTCATCACTTATTAGGTTCCGGACAACAACTAATAGTAGAATGACTAAAGTTAACTGTTGACTGTTGACTGTTAACTGTTAACGAATGACTGTTAACGAATGACTGATGACTAATGACTAAGATTTTTCTACATTCCTGGTCATTTCCCACAAGCGATTGAGCGGAAAATAAATCACCGGAGCCCAAAGACTGCTAAGAATAGCAGAACACAAAGCCACTCGCTGGTGATAGCTCCAAATTTCGAGTAAAGCCCGATCGCCCATAGCAAAAAATTGCAGCCCCATCACCGTTTCCGCTAACACCGCCATCCCAAACACAATTAGCGCGATCGGAATCGGATCTCTCTCAACAATATCTGCCGGAATCGACCAGGTTTTCTGCAAAACAACTGTTAAGACTCCTACAACAACTAGACTCACAGCGTGGCTGGGATGAGGAGCCGTCATCGCATCTTGAAGAAACCCCAAAACCAAGCCCATGCTAGCAGCTCCCCAAACTGTACGTTTCCGCTTAATACTCCAAGCTACCAACCAAATTAACAGCCAGTTAGGTCCAATTCCCAGCAATTCCATTCCCGGCATCCGAGTGGGCAATATCAGTATGCACAGCATCACAGATAGAAATGTAACTGCGAAGTTGAGAAATTGGCGCGATCGCGAAGACATCCGAGATAAAGCTTTCATTGTTGCTGTGCTCCCTCAGATGCTGCTGAAGATTGACTCTGCGAATCCTTCGGTTCGGCTTGCTTAGAGTGGGGGTAAACGACCGCCCACTCCAGAGAATTCATCGGTGCAGAGAACTCAACCACAGCTTCTGGAGCCGGAGTTTTATTCATATCCACCGAAACCACTTTTCCCACAGGCAAACCAGGAGGGAACAACTGACTGTAAGAAGAAGTTGAAACCACATCCCCAGGCTTGACATTGGGAACATTCTCAAAAAACTCCATCACCGCCTGATTTCCGCCTTTCCCGCGCATAAAACCCATGTGGCGACTGCGGGTAATTCCCACACCCAATTGACTCGTAGCGTCGCTGACTAACAGCACCAAGCTAGTATTAGGAGTAACGCTGACAACCCTGCCTACTAAACCGCCGGGACCCATCACAGTAAAATCTGTTTTGATGCCATCCTTACTGCCGCGGCCCAAGGTTACTTGCTGCCACCAGTGGTCGGCGCTGCGACCGACAATAGGAGCTACAATTCCTTGAGGTTTCTTACCCGAAACGTAACCTAAAAGCTCTTTTAGCTTCTGATTTTGATTTTCTACTTCTAATAGCTGCGCTTGCAATTCTTGAGTGCGCGCCGAGATGAGTTCCTCTTGCCCAGAGCCGTTGGCGTGAAACGGACGAGTCACCCAATTGTAAACTTCAAATACTGCCGCACCTTGTGTTTGTCGAACTCCCCAAGCGGCAGTTACAGCTAAACCTAAAAGAGCAATTTGCAGCCGCAGATCCCACCACTTTCGGAATGTATTTTTTAGCATAATTTCACTAATCTAAAATTGTTAAGTCAGGATTTTAGATTTGAGATTGCAGCCGTATTTCTGAATCCACAATCCCAAATTTTTTAACTACATATTACGCGACGACTGCCCGCTGAAAACCCGTTCCAACTGTTTGTTTTCCAATACCCTACCAGTTCCCAAAACCACGCAGCACAGCGGATCGGCCGCTACGTGAGTGACAATTCCGGTTTCGTGACTGATCAGAGTATCTAAACCTTTCATCAGCGCCCCACCACCAGCCAGCATAATTCCCCTGTCAATAATATCTGCTGCTAGTTCCGGGGGGGTGCGTTCCAAAGTACGCTTGACAGCTTCCACAATTACTGAAAGCGGTTCCGACATACTTTCGCGAATTTCTGGGCCTTTGATAGTAACAGTTCGCGGCAGACCCGACAGTAAGTGCAAGCCCCGCACTTCCATCATTACGTCGTCATCCTCTGGAGTTGGATATGCAGAACCCACCTGAATCTTAATTTCTTCAGCAGTGCGTTCGCCGATGACCAAATTGTGAACTTTTTTCATGTATTGGACGATCGCCTCATTGAGTTCGTCGCCGGCTACCCGCACAGACTCACTGATCACCGTACCTTGCAAACTCAAAACCGCAACTTCCGTCGTACCTCCGCCTATATCTATAATCATATTGCCAGTCGCCTCAGCAACAGGCAGTCCAGCTCCGATCGCCGCAGCGATGGGTTCATCAATTAACCGTACTTCTCTAGCACCGGCCTGAGTCGCCGCCTCAATGACAGCACGCCTCTCGACTCCAGTGACACCACTGGGGATGCCAATAATTATCCGCGGCGAAACTAAGCTTCGGCCTTCGTGAACTCTGCGGATAAAAGTCTTGAGCATCAATTCCGCCGTATCGAAGTCTGCAATTACCCCGTCGCGAAGCGGGCGCAGTGCTATGACATTCCCTGGCGTGCGCCCGAGCATTTTCTTAGCTTCTTCTCCAACAGCCAGCGGTATTTTTAAATCTTGGTCAATCGCCACTACAGAAGGTTCCTGCAGAACAATACCTTTGCCCGATACATAAACGAGCGTGTTAGCAGTACCGAGGTCGATACCCATATCTCTAGATAACGAAAATCGATTGAGAAGACCCACTGATTCGTACCCCCCCCAAAAACTAAAATACTATTGTGTGCAATAATGTTGTTACAAAAGTGTAACCGAGGTGGATTCTATTACGTTTTTCATCCTGAGTCTAGTCAGAAATGTACATTGTCGAGCTCAGGTTGAGCGCAGACTCGCCAATCATCCACTATCAATATGTTCTGCTAACTGGGTGTACAATCAGGATGAAGCCTCACAAGCGTTGTTCCAAGTTCAGTTTGGAGGCTAATGCGCGTGTGGACTGTTTAACTACATCACCGATCGACCACATTCCCAAAAAAGTTTATGAGTCTTAATGTTGTGACTTTAGTAGGCCGCGTCGGCGGCGACCCGGACGTTAAGTATTTTGAGTCGGGTACAGTTAAGTGTAGTTTGACGCTGGCAGTGAATCGCAGAACCAAGAACAGCGATCAACCAGACTGGTTTAATCTGGAAATCTGGGGCAAAACAGCGCAGATTGCTGCTGACTACGTTCGCAAAGGCTCTCTAATTGGCGTAACAGGCTCTTTGAAGTTCGATCGCTGGCAAGACCGCAATACCGGTTCAAATCGCTCAAAGCCGGTAATTAAGGTAGACCATTTAGACTTGCTGGGTTCCAAACGCGACAACGAGTCGGGTATGCCGCAACACAACAGCGAATTCTAGCGTTTGGGGAATTTGGGAATTAATATTTGTGAATTGGGTGGGTGCTCGTGACTTCAGAAAAGTTAGAAATTGTTCAAACTGAGTACCAAGCTGGGCAAGTAGCTTTTGAGAGTGGCCGGTATGCTCAAGCTGTGCAGAGTTTAGAAACAGCTACCGGTTTAGTCGATCGAAATTCCCGGTTGGGCGGTGAGGTGCAGATGTGGCTTGTGACAGCCTACGAAGCCTCTGGCAATACAGAAAGGGCGATCGAGCTTTGCCGCAAGCTCACCCGCCATCCCCGCCAAGAAACCCGCCAACAAGCAAAGCGCTTGCTGTTCATTCTCGAAGCTCCCAAACTCACTATCCCTCCTGAATGGATGGTGAAAATCCCTGATTTGGCAGCTTTAGATGAAAATCAATCAATCAGTTTTCAAGCCAATCCGAACGCTGATATCAAGTACGCTAAACCCAAGCCAGTCGTACCAGAGCCTGTAGATTTGAGTCAGGTTAATACGAAAGATAATAGGTTTATCTGGGTGGCGTTAATTGCTATCGGGCTAATTTTAGGCGGCTTATTTCTTAGTTATTAATCATTTTTTCATTGGCACAAACCCTATCTCTAGGGTGCGCCGAGGCGCACCTTACCCCTACTGAGAGAAGTTAAGCAATGCCTTTTAGCAATTATAAAAGTATCAGCGCGGTCGCCCAAGAATTCCAAATTAATTGCAGAAGGGATAATTTCATTGTCGAAACAGAATTTGCAGTCAGCGACGTTTTTAGGAATGAATTAGAATTGATTTTCAATGAGGGAGTATTTGACAACTCGGAAATCGCCATTTGTGAAAATATCATTTATCCTGTATTAAAAGAAGTTTGGAAAAATTATCGAAGTAATTTTCTCCTCTGGAGTCACCAAACCTTAGTCTATAATGAGAATCTGTCAGGAATTCCAGATTATATATTGGCGAAGCGCTCCCCCCTCGGCACAGTAGTTTTTGACAAGCCCTATTTCATATTAGTTGAAGCCAAGAAAGAGAGCGCATTTGATGAAGGATGGGGGCAGTGTTTGGCAGAAATGATCGCCGTGCAACGACTTAACAATGAACCAGAACAAACTATCTTTGGGATTGTTTCTAATGGGGCAATGTGGCAGTTTGGCAAGCTCAAGTTAGAAATGTTTACTCAAAATAAAATTTTCTATACAATTCAGGACTTAGATCGGCTGTTTGCAGCAGTTAACTATGTTTTTAAACAGTGTGAATTACAATTAGAGGAGAAGGAAGTTCGGCAACGGATTATTTAACGGATGTAACGGATGTAGCGCAGGTTAGGATGAAGAAATAAGGAAGACACCACCAGTGCTTTTGACACGGATACACGGATTAATGATCGAGCATGAGGCAGGAGTCAGAAGTTGAATAGCGATAATTGCTAAAATAAAAAAAGACCCAACCAGAAAGGCGATTATTGTGAGCGATTCAACCATAGAACAGATATTAAAATTGGCATCTCAACGCGCGGATGCCGCTGAAGTATACTACCTGTCGAGTCAAGACACCCCGATCGAATTTGAAAACAATCGCCTCAAATCCCTGCAAACCAAAGCACTGCAAGGTGTCGCACTCCGGCTGATTTACAACGGCAAAATCGGTTTTGCCAGTTCCACAGACTTAACGCGGATAGACGATTTAGTCGATGCAGCGATTCAAACAGCCGAAATCGGCGACCCCGCAGAATTTGAACTCGCCTCCAACTTCCACCTAAAAGGCCCGGAAACCACCTACACTCCGCCCACAACTCAAGAATTAGTCGAAAACGGCAAAAACCTGATTGAGCAAGTTCACGCCTACAATCCCGATATTATGGTAGATGTCGGTTTCCACGTCCGCAGTGGCCGCGTGAAAATTGCCACGACGCGAGATTTGTATGCCGAAAGAAGCAGCCAAATAGTCAGCGGCTCGATCTCGGGAAATTTGGTAAAGGGAGAAGACTTTATGCAAGCATACAGTTACGACGTTGCGCGCGATCGTCCCCTCGACACCAACAGCATCCTCCAATCACTCCTCGAAAAATACCGCCTCGCCGAACATTCAGCCACCATCGCCAGCGGTTCCTACCCAGTATTATTTACCCCCAATGCCGCTGCTAGCACCCTCGGCGGCCTCTTTGATACCATCCTTTCAGGTCAAGCAGTAGTTCAAAAAGCCTCTCCCCTAGCCGACAAAATCGGCGAAACCTTATTTGACGAACGCTTTACCTTTTTTGAAGACCCCACTTTAGGCCCTTCTGCTTGTCCCTTTGACGACGAAGGTACGCCCACCACCCGCAAAGTCTTGATAGACAAAGGTACTGTCACCGGATTTTATTGGGATCGCAGGTGGGCCGCTCGCGCCGGTGTACAATCAACCGGCAACGGTTTTCGTGGCGGATTGTCTCGCCCAGGCCCTGATTTGACTAACTTTTGCATTTCACCAGGAAATACCGCCACTCAAGACTTGATTGCTAGCATGGATGAAGGTCTAATAGTAGAGCAGGTTTTAGGTGCCGGTCAGTCCAATCAGTTAGCTGGCGAATTTTCTGTCAATTTGGACTTAGGCTATAAAGTAGAAAAAGGCAAAATTGTCGGCCGCGTCAAGAATACAATGGTGGCAGGCAGCATTTTTGAAGCCTTTAAAAATTTGGCAGATTTGAGCAGCGAAGCCGAATGGGTAGGCGGTGCGGCATATTTGCCGAGTATGCTGTTTCAACAGTTGGGTGTAGCTTCCAGGCAATAAGTTCAGTGCGGTTAATTTACTCGTTACCAGGCTCTGCCTGGTAATACAAATCATGAGGCTCTGCCTCGAATTTGGATGAAAGCTTGCGAGGCAAAGCCTCTGGACATGGGTTCCCACGCAGAGCCTAGGAACCAGTTAACGTGCAAAACAAACATAGAAACAGTGTCGGCAATTCAACGCTTTGCTAATTCATGCAAATAGGTAAAAATAGGGAAAAATGTATAATGAAAGAGCAAAATGTCAAGGATGGAACTGGGAAGAAGAAAAAGCGCTTTTTCTTTCTTTTACCTTTGGTTTTTTGCCTTTTAACTCTAGTGACTGGATGCGTTCAGTACGATGTCGGGGTCAACTTTGAGAGTCAAACTCGTGGCGAAATCGTGCAGCACATAAAACTAGGGGAAAGGTTGACGAGCTTCAGCAGCGAAACTGTTGCAGAATGGTTGAAAAGCGTAGAAAGCCGGGTGAGGTTGCTGGACGGAAAAACTAAACGGGTTTCCCCCACAGAAGTTCTAGTGAGGATTCCTTTCAATAATGGAGCCGAGTTGCAAGACAAGTTCAACCAATTTTACAATCCGATCGCACCAACCACAAAATATCGGGAGGCAAGTCCGCTAGAAACCGATTTGCCGAAGTTTGAATCTCACCTTAGTGTCAAGCAGAATAATTTGTTATTAATGCTGCGAAATCGGTTGAGTTTGGAATTGGATTTGCGCTCTCTTTCTCTGCTTTCTTCTAATGGCAGTCTGCTGCTGAGTCCGGGGGGACTTTTGGAGCTAGACTTTAGCTTGAACACGCCTTGGGGCGCCGAAAGTATTGAAACAGTCGCCGGTGCGCTGGTTCCCGAAAGCTATCAGCAAGGAAAACAGTTAGTTTGGAAGCTCAAACCCGGAGAAGTTAACTATTTGGAGGCGATATTCTGGATTCCCAGCCCGGTAGGAATTGGGGCGCTGATTATTGCCTTGTTTGTAGCCGCGGGCATTGCTTTGAAATATCAAATATTGCCAGCACTGGGAATCGGCAAGAAACCCCAAAACATCGGTCAAACCTAAAGAGGATATCTCCTGCAGGGGCGGTTAACCAATATCTTCAATCAACTCTCAGAACTCCCATAAACCCGCCCCTCCCCGGATAGTATGGTCAATCAACCCGATTTTATCTTATCAAAAAAACTGAGAAGATCTGCCAAAAAAAGTTGACAAATGGTAAATAATTTGCTTAACCTGAATTGAGAATTAGGAACAGAGAAAATGCGATCGCTAAATTTCTTCTTCATCTTTCTGATTTGCTTGGCTCTAGTATTATTCAGCATCGAAAATACAGAGCCAGTTGCGATTCAAGTTATCCAAGGCGTCCAAGTTAAAGCTCCGCTGTGCGTAGAACTAATTGTAGCGACCGGATTAGGGGCAACACTAGCGTGGCTGTTCAGTCTGTGGTCGAGAATGCAGCGAACCCTCGCGTTGCGCCAAGAGATTCGCCAAGTTCGCGAAAAAGAGCAGCGGATTCAGGAATTAGAACAAAATCTTGAACGCTATAAAGCCGAAGTAGAAGGCCAACAACCTTTGTTAGAAAGTGCTGAACCGATAAGTCTAGAAATAGCAGCCATTGATGCCAAAGCTGCTGAAATAACCGCCACTTAATTTGATATGCTCTCTCGTTTTCCCAGAGGCAAAATCTAAAATCTAAAATCTAAAATCTAAAATCGAATGGCCGTTTCCCGAGACCAAGATGGGTTAGAAACGATTTCTGAGGGGATCGCAATTTTAATTGACCTAGCCGAACGGGGAGAAATTGATCCTTGGGACGTTAAGGTAATTGAAGTGTTCGATCGATGTCTGAGCAAGCTTACGAACGCCTGCGATGCCGATCAGAGTAAGGATTTCTCCGATTTGTCCCACTCCGGCCAAGCGTTTTTGTACGCTTCAATGCTGGTGTTGCTCAAAGCAGAAAGTATCGTCCTCTCCGAACCCCCCGCGAATCCCGACTCGGCCGACGAGCCGGCAGTAGAAGACGCAGAACACTCAGGCGGGCGACACTTGCCGCAGCATTTAGAGCGACAATTGCGCCGTCGCGGTGTAGCTCAACTACCGCAAAAACGCCCGGTGACTCTCCCAGAACTGATTGAGCAGTTGCAGCTAATGAAAGCAGCAATGGAGCAGACAGTTACTCCCCGACGCCGCCCTACTTCAAAAATGCGATCGCAAGCGGCACAGGCTATCTTTGAGCTAGCTCACCAAGAAAATCTCGTTGAAACTGCTAGTGAACTCGAACGGTTTCTGGCTCAGCGGGGCGCGGAAATTGACGAGGGTTGGCTGGACTTGGACAAATTGCTAGAGCTCTGGCATCATAACGATTTGCACTCTCCTGTCAACCCAGAACACCCGGTATCGACTGGGGAAGTTCACTTGCCAAATCATGACCGCGTGGGTATTTTTTGGGCGTTGTTGCTGCTATCGGCTCAGTCTAAAGTAGAGTTGCTTCAAGAGGAGTTTTACCAAGACCTCAAAATCCGCGCGCTTTGAGCTTGCAGGGTATTAGGTTATGGGGCGAAGCGAAACTAATAACTGGGCCGCTGCGTCGGTTAAAATTCCAGACAGAACCTCGCTAGCCGACATTCTGCTGCTGAGTCTCGAATGCGGACAGCGGGAGTGCGAAGTTTTTGCTGATTCCCGATTCCTGGTTTCTTAAATCAAGCAAATAGGGAAGAGTCATTGATAGCCTGGTACGATGTCGCCTATAAACAGGTCAGGATTTTGCCGCGCTCGATCGATTCGATCGCAACCGCTAGCATCTAATTGTTGAGTTTATATCAATTAACAGAGGGTTGAGGAAGTTAAGAATGAAAGCGATGATTCTGGCGGCCGGTAAAGGCACTCGCGTCCGTCCCATTACTCAGACAATACCCAAACCGATGATTCCCATCCTGCAAAAGCCAGTGATGGAGTTTTTGGTTGAATTGCTCCGACAGCACGGATTTGACCAGATTATGGTCAATGTTTCCCACTTGGCAGATGTGATTGAAAACTACTTCCGTGACGGTCAAAAGTTTGGCGTACAAATTGCCTATTCTTTTGAAGGGCGAATTGAGGAGGGAGAACTGATTGGAGAGGCTCTCGGTTCGGCTGGTGGCATGAAACGAATTCAGGACTTCTCGCCGTTTTTTGATGATACTTTTGTGGTGCTGTGCGGCGACGCTTTGATTGACTTGGACTTGACTGCTGCTGTGAAGTGGCACCGGGAAAAAGGGGCGATCGCTACTATTGTTATGAAATCGGTTCCCCGCGAAGAGGTTCCCAGTTACGGAGTGGTGGTAACAGACGAGTCTGGCAAAGTTAAAGCTTTCCAAGAAAAACCTTCTGTAGAAGAAGCTCTGAGTACCGACATTAACACTGGTATTTATATTTTTGAACCGGAAATATTCAAATACATCCCTTCGGGTCAGGAATATGATATCGGTTCAGAGTTATTTCCCAAGCTAGTAGCAGAAGGCGCACCTTTTTACGGGATTAGCATGGACTTTGAGTGGGTGGATATCGGCAAAGTTCCTGACTATTGGCGGGCAATTCAGAGCGTGCTGCTGGGACAAGTTAAAAATGTTTCGATTCCGGGAATTGAAGTGCGCCCCGGCATTTACGCTGGTTTGAATGTAGCTGTCAACTGGGATAAGGTTGATATTACTGGGCCTGTTTACATTGGTGGAATGACGATCATTGAGGATGGAGCAAAAATTGTCGGCCCGACAATGATTGGCCCAAACTGTTGGCTTTGCAGTGGCGCCACTGTGGAAAACAGCGTGATTTTTGAGTATTCTCGTTTAGGCCCGGAGGTGCGGTTGGTTGACAAACTGGTGTTCGGGCGCTACTGCGTTGATAAAACCGGGGCTGCGATCGATTTGCAAGCGGCGGCTCTCGATTGGCTGATTACTGACGCTCGCCAAGTTTTACCAACTCAGCAGGGAGAAGAGCGGCGGGCGATCGCAGAAATTCTCCGTCCTGAATAATTGGTAATTGCTCAAGGTAAGGTGCGCTAGGCGCACCCTACTTTTACATTTATAAGCTCAGCTTTTAATTCTGGTAATGTGCTTAGGTTGTACCTCACATCTTCCACCATTCTCAAGAACAGGCTTTCCGGTCTGTTCCACAATAAAATCTACTCTTTGTGAACAGGCCGGAAAGCCTGTTCATAAAAGGCTTATTGACCGTGGTGGAACATCTCAGTTACACCCTACATTTTAAGACTGAAGATAAGTATATTGGCTGAGACTCCGCTCGTAATTTTGCAGCAAAAGCTGGGCCTCGGAAAGAGTAATTTTATTTTGCTGCAAAGCTGCTTCTGTCTGACGGCGGATGCTTTCAACCAAATTTTCTGAATCATACTGTACGTAGCTGAGGACTTCTTTCATAGTGTCTCCTTTCACAACGTGTTCGATATGATAGCCAGAAGGTGTTAGCTGAATATGAACTGCATTTGCATCGCCGAATAAGTTGTGAAGGTTGCCCATAATTTCTTGATAAGCACCCCCCAAAAATAGCGCTAAATAGTACGGTTCTCCTGGTTTGAGAGTATGCAGTTCCAAAACCGACTTTACATCTCGCAAATCGATGAATTGGTCGATTTTGCCGTCGCTGTCGCAGGTAAGATCAGCTAAAATACCGCGTTGAGTTGGTTCTTCGTCGAGTCGGTTAATTGGCATAATTGGGAATAATTGGTTAATTGCCCAACTGTCTGGTACTGACTGGAAAACAGATAAGTTGATGTAATAAATAGACGCCATCACCTTTTCTAAGTCTTCCAAATCGTCAGATACATATTCTTTTTGCCGCGCGATCATCTGGATTTTATCGCAGCAAGCCCAGTACAACTGTTCGGTTTTCGCCCGTTCCGCCATTCCCAAATAGCCTAAGTTAAATAAACTGACTGCTTCTTCCTTGAATTGGATAGCATCGTGATAAACTTCTTGGTAATTTTCGGGACTGATAGATTGGTAAATTTCGTAGAGATTTCGCGGAATTTGGTGCGCGTTTTCATCTACTGGTTCTGGTACTTCTCTGGGGACATCGCTAGTACCGAGTACGTCAAAAACTAACACTGATTGATGAGAAGCGATCGCCCGCCCGCTTTCGCTAATGATAATGGGAACCGGGATTTTCCGCTCGTCGCAAGCATCTTTCACTCCCGCTACTACGTCGTTAGCGTAGTTTTGCATATTGTAGTTTTTGGAAGCGTGGAAGTTTGTTTTAGAGCCGTCGTAGTCAACGCCGAGTCCGCCGCCTACGTCCAAGTAGTTCATATTAGCTCCCAATTTAGCTAATTCTACATAAATGTGGCTGGCTTCTCGAATGGCGTCTTTGATGACGCTAATTGAGGAAATTTGAGAGCCGATGTGAAAGTGCAGTAACTGCAAACAATCGAGCATTCCAGCTTTTTCTAGTTCGCCGACTGCGCGGATAATTTCAGGAATTGTCAAGCCAAATTTTGCCCGATCGCCCGTGGAGCCTCCCCAGCGGCCAACGCCTTTGGTAGTGAGTTTTGCTCGCACTCCCAAAATCGGTTTAATTCCTAATGCTTTGCTCGCGGCGATAGCGAGTTCTACTTCCTCAATTTGCTCCAGCACAATTACGGAAGTTTGGCCTAGCCGCTGCGCCAAAATAGCAGTTTCGATGTATTCGCGATCTTTGTAACCGTTGCAAATTAACAAAGCGCCTGGGGTTTTTAAGGTCGCCAAAGCTATCATTAATTCTGGTTTCGAGCCGGCTTCCAGTCCGAAGTGATGGGGTTGACCGAAACGCACCAAATCTTGAATTAATTGTCGGTGCTGGTTGCATTTGACTGGAAACACACCGCGATAGACATTTTTGTAATTGTACCGAGCGATCGCTCTGGCAAAACAAGAATTTAAGCGCTCGATCCGGTCTTCCAAAATATCAGAAAATCGAATCAGCAGGGGCAAAGCCAAATTTCGCTGTTTGAGAGAGTCTACCAGTTCGCACAAGTCGAGGGAACCGCCGCGATCGCCCTTGGGAGACACTGTAACGTGACCGGCTGCATTGATCGAAAAATACGGTTCGCCCCAACCTTGAATTCGGTAGAGTTTCTCACTATCTTCTATTGTCCAAGATGCTTTTGGCAGTTGAGCCGCCGTTACCAAAGCAGTGTCTGGTGCCGCCAAACTCGTGGCTGTTGGCGAGTGAGTCGATAGCGGATCGAGATCGGAGAAAGCAGCGGTGGCTGGGGAACTCATCTTATCGGAAACCTCTTTTAGGAGTGGTCAAATAGATAGTTTATCGCACATATCGGGTTTCCTGATGCAGTTGAAAAATCACTTTGGGTACACGGGCTGGCGATTTTAGATTTTAGATTTTAGATTTTAGATTTTAGAATTGACTCTACAGATGGATGAAGGTGGGGGATTGAACTAAAATCTCAACCGTAATTGCTCTCCTGGACTTATTTCTTCAAGCAAGTATGCGTATGGAGGTGAATTCGGAAACCTGGTTTCCGAGTTCACCTGCACCAAGAGAGTGGTCGGACGATCGATCGCCCGACACACACTAACCAAAAATCACCTCCGGCGGGGCCATGTCAGCCCCCATCCTCAATCCCCCGTTATTAGACTTCTTCAAGCCCGGTTGAGGTGCTTTTTCTGGGGTCTTCTGAGCCGGTGCAACTGAGGCTGGCGGTGTCACCTGCGGTTGAGGTACTGCCTGTGCTCCTGGCACCACGGGTTGCTGCGACAGCCAACCCAAACCCCCTACAGCCCCAGCCATCAAAGCGGTGTAGCCGATGTACAAATGCACCGGACGCATTTGAAAGCCTTCGCCTGAGTCGGAATCGGAAACAGACACATACATACTGGGAATTGGACTCGGAGCGGGTTTGGGCAAAGCATTCGCCATAGCGCTGCCGTCTAGTCCCAAGGCGTCGCCCAGTCTGCGGATAAAACCTCTAACGTAAATATCTTGGGGCAGTTTGTGGATTTCCCCATTTTCGATCGATTCGATGTGGTGAACCGGCACAAGAGTTTGACTGTGAAGTTGCAGCAGAGATAAGGAGCGAATTTGCCGTCCCTTACGCAATTCTCCACCCAACTCCCGCAGGCACTCTTCTCGCTGTTGAACTGCTATTGCTGCTTCTTCTTCCCTGGTGAGTTTTTTCGGCTTTTTGGGAAAACCAAACCCTGGGAAGGATTTTCCGGGGACGGTGACAGTTGCAGGTGGAGCAGACTCGAATTTAATTTCGTCTTGGGGCGCTTCTTTGCTGTCTTCAGAAGTGTCAGTGTCTCGATCGGAATTTTCTTCTGTGTCGGACTCGGTTTGGGGCGGCGCTTCCACACTAGCGCTGCGCCAATAGAAGACAGGAACAGCTACTGGTGGCTCCAATTCTTGAATTTCTGTCACCGTCTCAATGGCGGGACTTACAGCAGTAAAACTCTCTGGGGCTACTTGCGGTTCAATTTTGTTTTGTTTGGGAAATCGATCGAATGCGAGCTTGACGGCTTCTCTGCTAACTGCTCTAATTAAAATTTCGGCAGCGGAGGCTGCTTCACCCAACATTGTTTGCAAGCTAGCTAGAGCTTGGCTATAGGTGTCGCTACATACGAGTTCAGCTTCTATTTGACCTAGGACAGAACGAAAACTTTCTTGAGAAATTTCAATAGTTGGGTGATCTGTCACCCCAAAATAAGCCTCGGGTTTCAGTGCCATGATATTCATGTTGTCTTGGTAGAAGGTATCTGAGTACGTTCTTCGACAGGTTGGCAGTGATTCCGGATGTAGGTTGGGGGAGAGTGGGGCATCGGGCATCGGGCATCGGGCATCGGGCATCGGGCATCGGGCATCGGGCATCGGGCATTAGTAGGCCCTCACAAATAACCAATAACGCATAACCAATAACTAATAACCAATAACTTATAACCAATTCCCACTCATGCCCATGCCCTGCGCGGGCCAATTCCCTGGGAAGGCTCATGCCCCATGCCCCATTCCCTGGGAAGGCTCATGCCCCATGCCCCATGCCCCATGCCCAATTCCCCAGAACTATTGCTTGTGGATGCGATCGAGCAACCACAGAGCCCCGAAAATCCCGACAAAATGGGCAACAGTGGCGTGAGTATTGGCGAGTACCACAAATATATCTAGGGGCTGAATAAATCGGCCCACATCGACTGCGGCACCGAACAAGGCTTGCGGCTGAGCTAGAGATTTGGCTAAAAGCGTGCCGCTGATGGCTTCTGCGCCTATCAGCGTCAGCACCATTCCTGACAAGTTGCTCATCAGTGCCAGTCGCACCTCTTTGATCGTGTCTGCTTTTTTGGGGCGGACAGCGTTAGCGGGCGATCGCAGTTGTCTCGACAAGCGGGTGAAGCGGAAAGAGCGATATACGCTGTAAGCAAGTACGGCCAGCCCGCAAATGGCAAAAAATACGCCGCCGCCGGTGCCGGCACTGGTTGAACCCGCAGCGGCGCTAGCCCTGGGGAGGGCGAAGGGGATGGCAAAGAGCAAAATGATCGCCGCTACCACCCCTAGCACTACCTGTACCCAGAAGCAAATCCAGCCTGTTGTACGAAGGGCAAAGGCTACTCGCTGTACGGCGACAGGAAGCTTATCGTTATCTAACTGATTAGTCATATTTTGAGCGGGTATAATTAATTGGCATTAGTTGGTGGCAGTTTTTTCTCTTCCGGGACGGTTGACGGCGGTTAACCCTCTTTATAATAGAAGTAGCAATGTTTAAGATTTGTAACTAACATTGAATTTCACATTTGAATAGCGTCGATCGCCAGGTACCCAAAGCAATGACACAACTACAACCCACCGTCACTCCCAAACTGGAACAGCCTAAGTTTGGCTTCAACAGCTATGCGGAACGCCTTAACGGTCGAGCCGCGATGATCGGTTTTTCTCTAACTTTAATTATCGAGTATGTCACAGGCCAGGGCTTGCTGTCCTGGTTAGGTCTCAACTAATTTTAGCAATGGCGCGGTCAGCCTTACACTTTGTCTTGACTCAAACGGCAGGGGGTGTGAGTTCTGCTGACCGCGACAAATTCGGGAATTGATTAAAATATTAATTAGAAACAAGCCCAGCGACTTCTCTGTTGAGAGAGATCTGTTCCCGAATGCAATCGCTGGCTTTTGGAGGTATATATGGGGTGGAATTTTGATTTGACAAGCTTGGCAATTTTGCCTCGCTCCCGTACAATTCCCCACAGGCGAGAAGATTAATTTAGGTGAAGCTAGTCTCCCTTGCTAGAAATCCCGATCGTTCCGCCAACTCTAAGTTTTAGAGCTTGTAAATAAATATAGAACAGAGTAAAACCAAATGAATGCTTCGTGGACGCGACTTTTGAGGTCAGCTTACCGTAGAGAACCAATTACCAGCTTTGTTGTGACAGTAGGCATTGTCGATGCAGCCATCGGCAGCATGGGTGCGAGTGGCTCTTTATTGGCTTTTGGACTGGGTACGGCTGGGGTGGCGATGGGTCTCCGCTGGTGGCAATTTTACCGCTCTGGAGCCGAACAACCCGCACCTGCTCCTGAATACTATCTTCCTCCTCAGTCTTCTAGACCTCAGTTGCCCGTGCTTAATGTGTCTAAAAAAAATCCTCCTTATTAAGATTACCGGGCAATGGTGACTGGGCGAGGTGCCGATCGACTCCCTGGATCTGAGGCACTAAAAGATCGGGCAAGAAAGTCTTTCGATCTTGGATGCTGAGTTTATGAATATTTCTGTGGCCGAGAAACTGTACAAAATTGGCTCTGTAGCTGCCTGTAGTGGTTTGTCGGTGAAAACTGTTCGTTACTATGAGGAGATGGGCTTGCTGTCTCCTGCGGTAAAGCGATCGCCCGCTGGTTATCGCTTGTTTGGCGAAACGGTATTTAATAGGTTGGCGTTTATTAAACGCTCTCAGGCTCTGGGTTTGAGCCTTCAGGAGATTAAGGATATTTTACAGGTTCGCGATCGGGGAGACTTGCCTTGCTCTGAAGCGAAGCAGCATCTAACGGCTAAGGTAGAGGAAATTTCCGTGCAAATTGCAGCCTTAGAAACTTTGAAGGGGGAGTTGCAAGGCATTCTCAACTGCTGGCAAGAGCAACCCTCGCAGGCGAGCATTACTAGCACGATTTGTCCGAACATTCAGCGGGATTGAGCAGCGGAAAGATACAAAAAAAGGGAAGGAATTATGGGTTTCCTTCCCTTGATGGTTTTGTTGGTGGTTTTGTCGATCGTGTTGAGCTTTTAACTGTTTTCGCAGAGTTTGCTGTTGTTTTTTGAGTTGCCGAGCTCTGGCTGAGCCGCCTTTACCTTTGGAGTTTCTACCCTCGCTGCGGGGAGACTCCCAACTTTTTAGTCTCATGTTTTTCATTTTTTGCACTACTTCTATAATACACCGCCAGATTTTGACTGTCAAGTATTTTTTAGAGCGATATTTCGTAGTATCAACTGTTGACTGATGGGGATTTGCTAGAGACATAGGGATTGTGCGCCCATTGCCTGCGGCTGGTTACGCCTACAGGCTTTTTGACAGTTTGGGATGTAAGGGCGATCGCATGATTTAATCATACTTGTATGCTCAGTAATTAATTAATGAGTGGAATTAATCGCCAAATCACCCTTGACAGCAGGCACATTGCTAAACACTTGCCAGACACGCCACAAATGAGAAGACTGCTTAATAAAGGACGTGCTGCTCATATTTTTAACGATGAGGCTACTATGAATCAGGTAGCTCAAGCCATAATAGAAGATGGAGAATTTACAGGTACGATTCGGGGCTACGATCGTTATGGTATGTTTTTTGCTGAATCAATTGGTTATAGAGTTGACCCGGATGGTAGCCGTCTTTTACTTTACTACGGAGAGATAAAAGTTGATGCAGAAAACCGATACCACGTTACGCCTCGAAGCCGATTTAGTGAAGAATAACTGGGAATTTACAGAGGTATGGATAGATCCAAATCTTTCACCGCCTTATCTGCTTTTGTTACTAAGTGACGCTGAGGGAAATTGTCGGATATACGATCCGGCTGAGGGTTATAAAGTTGTGTTTTCTAGTCAGAGTTATGATGAGGCGCAGTATTGGCTTTTAGAGGATGAGTATGAACCCGTAGAAGGGCGGCTGAGTGTGTCGGAGTTAGTTTGAATAATTCATGTAGGGGCGATCGCGCTTTTTGGCAATTTGGGATGTAAGGGCGATCGCTTTTACGTCATTATTCCGCACTGTTTGCTACAATTATTTAAGTCAGCTTTAAGGACTGCCATGACTCAAGCTACCTCCATAACAACTGAATATCAAATAACAGTGAGTTCTCCAGTTTGGCAAAGAGTTGAGCAAATTGCCGGAGAATTTAACTTGTCAGTTTCTGAACTATTGGAACAGATAGGCGAAGGTCAACTGAAAGTTGTTGCGGTTCCAACTAATTCGGAAAAAATCAGCGATCGAGATATTGCAAATGCTTTGATTTGGTTAGCCGCGCAAACTGATGTAGCAATCAACGTCTACAAGCTACAAAAACTCGTGTATTACGCTCAAGCTTGGTATTTAGGAGTTTACGGCACGCCACTATTTGATGCAGATTTTCAAGCCTGGATTCACGGCCCGGTTATTCCTGATTTATTAGAGAAGTACCAATGCCAATTTAGTTGGGAACCAATTACAGAGAAAATCGAACAACCGAAACTTCCCCAAAAAATTGGGCAATTTATCGAAGAAGTTGCTGAGGCATATTTTGAGTATGATGATGAAACTTTGGAACGAATGATTTGCAGTGAAATGCCTTGGCTAGAAGCGAGAGGGGATTTACCGAGAGATGAATCTTGTCATGCGATTATTTCTCAAGAGTCGATGAAAAAATATTATTCTGGTCGTGTTTTCTCTAAATAATATAAGTGAGGGCGATCGCACTTTTTGACAAATTGGGATGTAAGGGCGATCGCGCTTTTGTAGTAACTAGGATATCAGAAGCTAGGGAGCGAGCTTATATCTCTGGTAAGTTCAAATTTAATTGGTAATCTTGATCTAGGTTAGAAGGTAAGCCTATTTTAGAAAAGAACTCATTAGAGAAGTTTAGAGAAGATTCTACAGCCCACTTAGCGCAACCATATCCCAGACATCGGTGCGGGAAGAAAAGGCTTCCTTCTTGTGTCATTGGGTTAAGCTTTTTGATTTTATTCTCTAACTTTTTCTTTAATTTTTCATTAAGCGTCTGATTATAACTTTCTCCAGTTCCAATCCACTCAGGTTTATAGTGGATTAAAGCATTCCGTAGGGAAATGAGTGAAGCAGCAGATTGATAAGGTTCTGCTCCTCTATTAAAGCTTTCTGATTTTACTATACAAAGAGCCTTTTCGTATTTGTCTATAAGTCTTAAGCTTCGTTCATCACGCCACGTTTCTTTCATTTTTTGGGTAACATCAAGACTCCATTCATTAGAACTGGAAATATCTTCTACATCCGTAAACAATTCGTTGATTGTAGCCTCAAGATAGCAGACCGCAGTGATTATGGAACCTATGACATACGATCTATGTTCATCAAACAACTCTGATGAATATTGGCTGTCATCATACTTATCTTCTTTTTCATAACTTAACTTTGCAAAGTGAGCTGCTGCTTTAATATGGCTAAATGATAATTGATGACTCACCTCAAGATCATTCAGGCTTGCGTGAGAGTGATCTGTGTAAATAGTTGCGCTTATAGGATAGTCAGTCATAGCTATTTTATGAGTAAATAATGGGTTTGAAATTTTGAATGTTCATCGATAAAATCATAATCCTTATCGTTGACAATGTTTTCAATGTTAAAGATAATTTACTCTCCTTTAAGTTGCTTAAACATACTTTTAGCAGCTATCTTGAAATCTGCTTTATTAGCCCCTTTTTCTAGGTATAATGGTTAATCACTCCGTGTCTGATGATTCAAGTATTGCTTCTATTTCATCGGAATAACGGTCAGCTTTCGCCCAAATTGTACTGATAACCAAGTCCAAACTTGCGCCTTTTAGTTCGGGAAATTCAGTTTTTATGATTGCTTGGAATTGTGAATTTAAAGGTTTATATGTTAGTTTTTTATGAAAGCATTCCTGAGTGATTTCATAGTATAACATATTGTTACTTATAAGCTCACTTAAGTATGGGCAAACCTTGTAATCCTTGGATTTTTCAAACTTCTGAGTTGCGAATTTAGCTGGAGCTATCACACCTGGTAAATCTGTATAGCTAACGCCTACGCTTGTTCTAGCATTAACTTTTTTGAATTCATCTAAGGCTATATGAGCAAGATTAGTTGTTAATAATTTAGCTTCGGATTGAGCCGTCTCAATCAAGATTCTTTTTTGTTCTTCCTGTCTTAATCTTTCCTGTTCAGCTTCTTCAGCCTTTTGTAAAGCTTCTAGCTTTCGCTTAGCAGCAGCAGCTTTCCCAGTCGGAGTATTTTGATACTTTACATAAGCAATACTTGCTGCAATAGCTAGAATAAATGCCAAGGTAAAATTCACAAAAAGCACGAAAAATGCTATTATACTCAAGATTATAAATGCAGCATTCCATTGATTGTCTGACAATAGTTCTGTTGACGTTTCATTAAGAATTTGTATTGAGGATTGCTCCTGGCTTTTTTCTGCATACGAATTATTAGTAGAAAGCTGATTTGTAGTATTCACTCCTAAATTATGGGACGATTGACTTGCTCGTGCCACCAACTCAAACTCTCGATTCCAAGCCGGAAAATCCTCACCCCCCTGCTGCCCGTAAACCCTCACAGAAGCGATCGCCCCCGCCTTCAAATTCGTCAACTCCCTGCGGACAATCCTGATAGAAGCCTCCTCATCAGGAACCCGATCGCCCTCCAGCATCACTTGCAAACAACCATCTTGCAAACTCGCAGTCGCACTAATTCCCTTATTCTGTAACGGAAGATTTAACAGACTGGCGATCGCCTCCACATCTCCAAGCTTAGCCCGTTCCTTCAAACTAAGCTGATTTGACTCCGTATTTTCACCAGGACTTGTCCGCCCCTCTGTAACATCCGTAACAGGCAAATTTGACCCAGCCACTTCAAACTCTTGACTCCACGCCGGCACCTTTGCGGCCGTCTGTCGCCCGTAAACCTTGACTTTCTCAATCGATGCAGCCCCCAAACCAGCGATCGACTTACTCACCCACGGGGCCAAGACTTGCTGACTAGGCGCTTCTGCCGCTTCCAGCATCACCTGTAAACACCCATCCTTAAGGGAAGCTGCGGCGGTGATGCCCTTAGCTTGTAGCTGGCGGTTCAGCAGAAGCGCGATCGCCTTTGCATCTCCCTGTTTCGCGAGTTCCAAAATATTCGGTTGTGTCATAACAGGTAGAGAACGGTAGCGCTTAGCAAAACGTTTTGTTGTCTTAAGTATAAATTCTTTCCTAAATACCAAAGCTTGTCAAGCCATATAAAGTCATATTTAGTAGTTGTTTTCCATCCCAACTAGGTCATAAAAAGTCACATTTAGTTGGTTGCTAGCGAAAAAGTCATATTTAGTTGGGTTACAATCAGGTCAACCCCTTGCATCTCCCTGACCGATGGACGTTGAAGAAGCCTTAGAATTTGTAGACCATCTAGCTTTGACTACTACGGGAAAACATTTAGATAGTCTGCAAAAAGCTATATTACGCGGTGCTTGGGACAATCAGAAATATAAAGAAATTGCACAGCATCACAACCGTTCAGAGAAATACGTTAAAGAAGTTGGCTTTAAATTATGGAAACTTTTATCAGTTGCATTAGGCAAGGAACAAGTATCTAAAGCAAATTTTAGAGCCAAACTGGAAAATTTACAAGCTTCTAATATTGTCTCACTCGTCGGGAATGGCTGTATCCATATTGGCAACCTCTCTTCTGAAAGTTTGCCCTCCCCAGAAGTCTCACAATCTGAACCGCAAGACAAGAATAAATTTAACGAAAAAACAAGCAATTCCGAACGGAAAATACATTTAGATTTAGCTGATGCACCAGAACCCAACCTATTCTATAACCGCACATCCGAACTCACCACCCTCGAAAACTGGATTTTAGGCCGCACCCGCCTCATCACCATCTTAGGCTTATCCGGTATTGGCAAAACCGCCCTTACTCTCCAACTAATCTCACAAATTCAACACGAATTCGATCGCATCATCTGGCGAAGTCTCCGCAACTCTCCACCGCTGGCATCACTCCAAACCGAATTAATTAAATTCTGTAGGGGCGGTGTCCCCGTGCCCGTTCCCTATCCCGAAGAAAGGGCAACCACGGGGGGATTGCCCCTACTAGAATATTTACGATCGCACCGCTGTCTCATCATCCTCGATGATATCCAAACCATCTTCAGCAGCCAACAACTCGCAGGAAATTACCAACCTGGATATGAAAATTACGGCGCATTCTTCAAACAAATAACAGAATCATCCCACAACAGTTGCCTCATTCTCCTGAGTTGGGAAAAACCCAGAGAAATCGCCACCTTAGAAGGCGAAAACCGCCCCTGCAAATCTCTGCAACTTAACGGTTTAGGCCCCGAAGCACAAGAAATATTCAGAGAAAAAGGATTAGCAGAACCGGAGAAATGGTCAGAACTAATCGACCTTTACCGAGGCAATCCCTTATGGTTAAATATAGTTGCCACATTGATTCAAGACTTATTCGGCGGTAGCGTTTCCGAATTCCTCTCCTATGATACCCTATTCTTAGGAGACTTAGAATCACTCCTGCACCAGCATTTCGATCGCCTAACCGCATCCGAACAACAGGCGATCGCATGGCTAGCCAATACCCCCGAACCTGCCGACATCTCAAAAATACCAGAAAACCTGCAACTATCACCGCCCGAACTCTTGAAAGTCATGCAATCTTTAGGACGACGGTCATTAGTTGAAACAGTCAAACAAAACGGGCGATCGCACTTTACGATCGGGCCAGTAATCAGAGAGTATATAACAAACAAAAAATGAAAATCGCCACCTGGAACCTCAACTCAATCCGGTAGTAATAAATATGTAGTGAAGTTTAATTACAGTAATTGAATATAGCAATCCTATAGCAAGTCTATTTGAGTTGTGAATGTAGAACAACCTGAAATGCTTGTGATGATTGAATCGATTGTTTACAAATCAAATGGTTTTGCTATAAATGATTTTCTATATCTAGAGCAATCCTAAATAATTTTCTGTGTGTAAGTATATTGACGTATTTTGGGAAAATCAAATTTATGTTCCTTAGTAAGCTGTTCACCATTTAAATCTCAGAGGCTATCTAGGCCAGTAAAGGGTTTCAGGCTCTGAAATACGCAGTTTAAATGCTAAACAGCTTAAAAAATTCAAACAAAAATTTGACAATCTTAAAAGACCTACATAAATACCAATACTTTCTTAAAAAGTTTTTAACTTTTAACCAAATATCTTCAACGGGATTCTGTTGGGGAGCATTGGGAGCAAATAAAATACAAGTAATTGACCAATTATCAGGTTCTTTGTCACCATTTAGTTCTAATAAAAACTCTCTAAATTCTCCATATTTATGATAACTAGCTCCATTCCAAATCCAGATAATCTTGCGATTTTTATATTTATTTTGTAAGTATTTTATGAATTTAACTGTGGATTTTTTATCACCAGATGGATGGCTCTGAACATGGAATCTTTGCTTTAATAATTGACTGCGCTAAAATAAGTTTGTCTATCTTTTTCATTGGTAATTGGGACTGCAATTCTAATTTTTGATTAACCCCAAACATAACCAGTCAGATCACCATGAAGTAGATGACATTCATCTAAAAACAATACTATTATTTCCCCAGACTCTATACCAGCCTTGTTTTGTTTTTGAATAAAATATCGTTAATCTCTTCCGTTTTTTTGTTACCAGTTATTTATCAAATTTAGGATTAGTTTTTTGAGTTTTTTTCCAACTTATTTTCGCCCGGTCGAAAAGTTGATAGTAACTCTCTTTTGATTTATATATCACACCAAATTCTTGAGCTAAATAAGTAACCAACTCATCTAAGTTCCAATATTCTTTATTCTTTAACTACTCGATTACTTCAGTATTTTGCCGAGCTGTTAAATACCCTTTTGACCCTTTATGTCTTAGTTTTATTCCGGCGATGCCTTTGGTTTTAAATTGTTTTTTCCAATAACAAATGAAAAACTTACTTACACCTAATATTTTGCTGATTTCATGGTAGATTTAACCTGAAAGCCCCATCCTTACAGCTATTGCTCGTTTTAGTTCTCTTGCATCGATATCGCTTTTCTTTTAATAAAATCTTCTAATTGGGCTAAGCTGTTCTACATTTAAACTGTGTGTCGAAAATCAATAAAACTCTTGTGGGACGGGCTTCTAGCCTGTCCCAATTTTCCAATTTAAATGCGTAACAGCTTATTTTTTTTTCCATATTTTTTTTTGTGAACGTTGGAAGTTATTCATTTTTTTTTGTCATAATTAAGTATTGCATATAATTGTATCACAGTCTTGATAATGATTTAGGATTGCTATAACGACGGAGATTCGTGAAGTTGACCTTGCCATAGGCCAGCAAAATAGTTGAAAATAAAGTGATTAAAAACTTCTTTTGGGGTTGACTAATCCGACATTTGTTGTACTATGGATTCAATAATTTTCATAAGGCAATCTGTTGAGCTTGTGTGTTTTTATAGCTTAGCCTAAAAGAGTCCCTTTTTTTATGTTGATTTTGGGTTCAGATTGCACTCACTTTTTTCACTTCTCTGCGGTATTGCGATCGCCTCCCTCTTTAAAAAGTGTCCGGAGTATTGTTGAGGCGAAATTATATTATAATAAATTCCCATTATTTAAATCTTAATTATTAGGTTAGTCGGTGTTCGTGTGATTCACAACCTTTCCCAATTACCGACTACGAATTACCGATCGCCACTAAATAAATATTGGTCACAGATAAAAAGAACTGCACAGCAGTCAACAGCGGTATACCTGACACTCCGCAAAATTAAATGTAGGATTAAGTGTTGCCGTGAATCAGAAAAAAAAGATGAACGTATCCACTATTTGGCGAAAACTCCGCAGCCAGCAAGCCTTCTGCTTGGCTGTACTCCTGGCAGGTTGCCTGGTATTTATCGGTTGTTCCCCCGCACAGTCAACGGCTGGCAATTCAGTCGATCCCAAGTTGAAAGAGCAAGTCTTGCAGGTGATCCGCGAAAATCCCCAAGCAATTTTAGAGTCGGTACAAGCGTACCAGCAACAACAGCAGCAGTCTCTCAAAGCAGCGCAGCAGTCATTTTTGCAGGAGATGAAAACTAATCCCAAATCTTCGATAGGGGATTCTCCCACCACGGGTTCAGCTTCGCAGCAGATTGTACTTTTAGAATTCTCTGACTTTCAATGTCCGTTTTGCGCGCGCGCTCACGATACTGTCAAGCAGTTTATGGCAAAGCACCAGGACAAAGTTACTTTAGCTTACAAGCATTTTCCCTTGACTTCTATTCACCCTCAAGCGCTGCCAGCAGCTAAAGCAGCTTGGGCGGCGGGCCAGCAGGGCAAATTCTGGGAATATTACAGCGCTTTGTTTGAAGGGCAGAAAGATTTAGGCGAGCCATTGTACGCATCGATCGCCCAAAAGCTCAATCTAAAATTAGATAAATTTAACACCGATCGCAACAGCCCCGCTGCAGAAGCCGCCATTGCCAAAGACGTGCAACTCGCTCAACAACTAGGCATTGAAGGCACTCCCTTCTTTATTATGAACGGCAAAACTTTCTCCGGGGCGATCGAGCTTTCTGAGATGGAAAGCATTCTCGCCTCTGTCTCGAAATAAGTAATTCCTGACTCTTAGAAACCGAGTCTAAAAATGCGTTCCCAGCCAAAGTAGGCTGGGAACGAGAAAAACCAGAAAAACTCGAAAAATCTTTGATTAAACCGCAGCCAACTCAGGAGTCGGGCGCTTGCTGTGGCGGATACCCTCGATCGCCCCTGCGTAATCATTGGCCTTAAACACAGCAGAACCAGCGACGATCGCATTTGCGCCGGCTTCCAGAACCTGCCAAGTATTGTTCCCCTTCAAACCGCCATCTACCTCAATCCAAGGATCGAGGCCCTTGTCGTCGCACATTTTACGCAACTGGCGAATTTTCGGCAAAACAGCCGGGATAAAACTTTGACCACCAAAGCCCGGATTGACGCTCATAATCAGCACCAAATCGCAAAGTTCCAGCACGTACTCGATCAACTCCAGCGGCGTCGAAGGATTCAGAACCACACCAGCCATTTTGCCCAATTCCCGAATTTGGCCGAGGGTGCGGTGCAAGTGAGGCGAAGCATTGTGTTCCGCGTGAACCGAAATAATGTCAGCACCCGCCTTAGCGAAGTCCTCGACGTACTTTTCCGGCTCCACAATCATCAAGTGAACATCGATCACCTTGGTAGTAACGGGGCGAATTGCCTCAACAATCAGCGGCCCGATAGTAATATTAGGAACAAAGCGACCGTCCATCACATCTACGTGAATCCAGTCAGCCCCAGCTCGATCGACAGCCTGAATCTCTTCTCCAAGACGGCTAAAATCGGCTGATAATATGGATGGAGCAATAACAATGGGTTTTTGGGATTGGGTCATGGCTAAGTCTGTTCTCCTGACTGCTGTGCTGTATCCAGTTTATCAAAATACGGGTCTCCGGGTCGAAAAGTTGCCCACGATCAGTCGCGAGATTGGGAGGGCAGAAAAATTTTGCCTCTGACAGACAAGTTGGGCGATCGCGCACCAGCCCAGCTCTCGGAATTTTGGTTTAGGATATAAATTTTCCCTCTAACAAATAACTTGTGTGCAACATCTGACCTTCTGCAAATTTTGAGTAGCGAATTATGAAAAAAACAGATCCCTTAGAAAATCCTGAACTCGATCGTGCCAGTCTGTTTGTATTAATGATCCCAGTCATCGGCTTTTTCCCCGCCCTGTGGACTCTTTACCGCCGTCAGGGTAGTCCCGAACGCAAAGCCATCAGCCGCTTGGCAATTGCCCTTGCTTTTAGTTGGCTCTTAGGACATATTCTTTTAGAAGCTGGAGCGATTTCTGCGGAATCTCCGACACTTCCCATGTTATTAATGAGTAGCCTGCTAACAACCAGCTATTTCATCGTTGCTCTGGGACTGATGGTTCGCCTCTGGAAGCGTCAACCACTATGGTTGCCCGGAATTAGTCGCTTAGCCGAGCAAGTAGTAGGCAAACATTTATCATAATTTAGGGTTCTTTTAAGCCCCTACCCTATTGATTGAGTGCGTCTTCAGCTTGATACTACATATTGCCATTATCTTTTTTATTTTTGTTGTGTGTGAGGAAGCCAGTGCCAGCTCAAAAAATTCCTAATCAAGACCCTATCCAACAATCCACTGCTCAACCTGCAACCAAAAAAGCTTCCCAGCCCCATCGAGGCCGCTGGCTGGGTTTTGGTTTTGGTTTGGCTGGAGTAGCCATGCTCTCAGCCACAGCCGGAGCATTGCTAGCCGTCTCCCTTTCTACAACGCCGCTTCAGCAACAAAAGTTGAGCCCTGAAGAAGCAGCAGTATTTTCTCAAGGCGACATGGCAAAGCTCAACATGAAGATGCCGGAGCTGACTCGCCCAGTTAATATTTTAGTTTTAGGACTTAAAGTTCTGACCTCTGACATCGAAGGAGGTGTCAACAAAAATGTCGGATACGAGGTTTGGGAAAACTCCTTTAAGGGCTTAACCGATACCATGCTTTTGGTTAGATTTGACCCTCAAAATAAAAAGTTAAGCGTGCTTTCCATTCCGCGAGACACCCGCACCTATGTTGAAGGCAGGGGTGTCGTGAAAATCAACGAAGCTAATTACTACGGTGGCCCGGCTTCGTCAGCGAAGTCAGTCAGCGGACTCCTTGGCGGTGTGGGAATTGACCGCTACGTCACAGTTAATATTCATGGCATAAAAAGTTTGGTCGATGCCCTGGGTGGCATTACTATTAATGTCCCTAAAGACATGAAGTATACCGATAACAGCCAGCATTTATATATAGATTTAAAGGCTGGTAAGCAAAAACTCAACGGCGAACAAATCGTGCAATATTTGCTTTATCGGCACGACGATTTGGGCGACATCGGGCGGGTGCAGCGCCAGCAATTGTTGATGCGGGCTTTTGTGGAACAGGAAGTAAATGTAGGTTTGCTGTCTCGACTACCGAAGATTTTGTCGGTGATTCAGTCTCACCTTGACACGAATTTGAGTATAGAAGAATTGGTAGCTTTGGCTGGTTTTGCTACTCAAACCGATCGCGCAGGCGTCCAGATGTTGATGGTTCCCGGCAAATTTAGCGATTCTAAGGACTACAAGGCAAGTTTTTGGTTGCCAGACCAATATGCCATCGAAACTATGGTGGCGGAACATTTTGACTTCGGCCAAAATACTTGGACAATTGAGAATGCTGATTCGACTTTTCTGAACGTGGCGATTCAAGATAGTACCGGAGATCCATCGGCTGTTGAAGATTTTGTCAATAATTTGACTCAAGCCGGTTATCGGAATGTTCAGGTTTATAAAGCTTGGCCGGAACCCCTGGAAGTAACTACTCTAGTAGCTCAACAGGGCGATATTAAAGGTGCTCAAGCGATTCGCCAGTTTTTGGGTTTTGGAGATGTGTTGGTTGAGAGTACCGGTTCTTTGCAGTCCGACGTGACAATTAGATTGGGTAAGGATTGGTTGGAGAAAAAGGCTCATTCCGGCAGTGCAGCTAAGTCTTTTTAAACTGGGCTTTAACCGCAGTATTTGTAGGGACACAGCAATGCTGTGTCCTCTTATTTTCTGTTGGTATGAGAGGGAAGCGATCGCTTTTTGTCGATTTACTGTACTATATTTTTTGGTGATGATGAATCACGATCTCCATAGCGATACTTCCCTCCGCAATCTCAACTGAAACAATAATCAACGAGGGAAAGCTTAAAATATTTTATAAAGGTAGGGTTGATGAACAAGGGTGCTAAAATAGACCGGCAGCGGGAACATCAGGCAAATGAACGCACCTTTCTGGCATGGTTACGAACTTCACTCGCTTTAATTGGTTTTGGGTTTGCAATCAGTCGGTTTAGTTTATTTCTCCGTCAATTTCAAGCTACAGTGACTCAGCAAGAAGTTTCCTCCCCTCCCTTCTTCAACTCAGAAACTTTAGGGCTGAGTCTGGTCGTTTTTGGAATTGCGGTCATTGCCTTGGCAGCATGGCGTTATAATCGAGTTTTCTGGCAAATTGAGCGAGGTGATTATCGCCCAAATCGTGTGCTAGTTTGGATTCTGACTGGAGTTGTAATGATTTTAGGAACGTTAAGCATTCCGTTATTGCTATGGCGAGATCGCGGAAATATAGCTCCCACTTCAACTCCTAAAAACTCTCAATTCTAAGTTAACCCGATCGCTTAGCTAAAGTGAAAATAACCCCAACCATATCCTTAAGCTTTTGTGAATCTAGATTGTCTATGGTGTTCGAGAGATGGGGAGAGAATTTGAAGATTTTTGATCGGGTCATCGAAATATACAATTTAAATACTGTACAACTTACAAGCGGAAGCAAGTGAAATGAAGTAATTAGCTGTCTGTTTATTATTGACGAACAGCGATTTATACATTACAACGAGCCTTTATTGAGGAATATTCACCAAGAGGGAATGTCATTTCTCAATAAGCCTTTGACGGGCGGGCAGGATGCCCACTCCACAAAAAAACTTACTCTTTGTGGAACAGGCATCTTGCCAGTTCTGGAGAATACTAAAAGATTGCAATTGCGAACACTTTCATCTCCTTTAACTTACTCTACCACCGCCCTCAAACAGAATACTTAAATCCCCGACTTCTTCAAGAAGCCGGGGATCTAAAACAAGAAAACAGCCCCTACAGATTAATGACTACCCGCTCCAGCCGCCCGTTTAAACGCCTCATCCAACACTTCCGAAAGCGTCGGGTGCGTGTGGACTCGGAATGCCAAAGTGTTAACAGAATCGCGCTGGGCGATCGCATTTGCCGCCTCCTGAATTAAATCCGAAGCGTGCAAACCGAAAATGTGAACTCCCAACAACTCCCCAGTATCTTTCCGGTAAATCACCTTAGCCATACCGTCAGTTTCACCCTCCGCAATAGCCTTAGAATTTCCCTTAAAATAACTCTTGACAGAACCGACCTCAAACCCTTCAGCTTTTCCTAACTCTTTGGCCGCAGGTTCAGTCATCCCCACATAGCTAATTTCCGGGTGAGTAAACGCCGCCGCCGGGATACTCAAATAGTCAACTTCGCGCGCACGACCGCAAATATTTTCCACCGCAGCAATTCCCTGAGCAGACGCAGAATGCGCTAACATCATCTTGCCATTAACATCGCCGATAGCCCACAAATTTTGCACCGGTTCTCCCGCCGCCAAAACCTGCATCTTATCGTTAACTGGGATATAACCGCGCATCGTTTCCACGCCAACAGTTTCTAACCCCAAATTCTTGCTCACCGGCACCCGACCAGTTGCTACCAAACAAGCGTCAACTTCCAAAACTTCGACAACTTCCTTAGTTTTGAAATCAGCTAATTCAATAATTACCGGCGAACCAGGAATAATCTTCTTGGCCAAAACACCTACTTTTGTTTCAATATCGCGGGGTGCAATTAACACTCGTTCTGCTAATTTAGCAATATCCGGGTCAAAAGTCGGCATCAATTGGTCTAGAGCTTCAATCATCGTAATTTCGCAGCCCAGGGCTGTGTAAATATCCGAAAACTCCAAACCGATATAACCGCTGCCAATAATTGCGATCCACTTCGGCAGCGATTCCAGCCTGACTGCATCATCGCTGGTAAATACAGTTTTGCCGTCAATTTCTATCCCGGGGGGGACGAAGGGAACCGAACCGGGAGCGAGAATAATATCCTTGGCAGTAATAGTTTTCTCGCCTTTATCGGTTTCGACGGTAATTTTTTGAGCACTGGCAATTTTGCCCCAACCTTGGATGACATCCACGTTCAAACGTTTGAGGCTGTTGGTCAAGTCGCCGCGAAGTTTGCTAACAATAGTATTAGCGTGATTGGCGATCGCCCCGCGATCGAAATCCACACTGCCCAATTGAATACCCAAAGTCTTTAGGTGGTGGGCATTCCGCAAATCTCGCACTCGCCCGGAAGCCGCCAACAGCGCCTTCGAGGGAATGCAGCCGCGGTTGACGCAAGTCCCCCCCATGTCCCCCGCTTCGATAATTGCCACTTTCAGCCCGCAGCTAACCGCGTGTATGGCCGCGCCGTGTCCGCCCACGCCAGCGCCGATAATTGCTAAATCGTAATCAAATCCCTGAGTCACCTTAAAATCTCCTAATGCCTTTGAAATCTTAGGACTCAAGCAAAAAACACCGTCTCTGGGTCCTTTCGGGGTGGCGCGTTGCCATCGCAACCCTTGAACAGCGGTAATAGTTGCATAAGTCCTGTCTCCTTATTCTCGACTAGACTAGGGTTAATTAGACAACGAAAGAGCCGTAACTGAGATTTTTTCAGGGTCAATGATTTTGAGCTGGGTCTGCACCAAGTCTCAAATCACTCAGTAGGCGGGTGTAGAGTTAAATATAGTTTGAAGGCTGACAATGCCCGCTACAGGTTTTATAGGGCAGCAAGTTCAGCAGCAAGCATTCCACCGTCCGGTTAAATTGTGTCCGCTTGCTTGTTTTAGTCGGGTTTTCATGTCTGCACGCCTTGGGGGCGGGCAGAGTTTGTTGGCAACTTTTAGAGTCTATGGAGTGGCTTATGACGGATGACGACGACCAGAAAGATTTACGCCGGGCCTCGGCTCAATCATTTTTTGAGTCCCTGGATGAATTGTTCGATTCTATAGAATCGAACAGCACTCAAGCTGCACAACCGAAATCTCCACCGCCTCCGGCTAAGTCTTCGAGTCAGTCTTCGAGTTTGCCGAAGAAGACTAGACCTGCGAAAATTAATTTGTCGGATTTTGAAGATGCGATCGCCGATTTGGAACAGTTTATCCAGAGCAAACACCAGAAACGCCCTGAATCCAATCAATAGTGCGATGACACATTTTCAAGTAATGACGGTTGACGGTTGACGGTTGACGGTTGACAAGTGACCAATTTTACACCTAATTTCCAGCTCCCAGATTCATCTGTGGAGTCAATTTTTCAACCTAAAATCTAAAATATAAAATTGACTGGCTGTTGAATGTTGAACTCGCCCAAAAACGGAGACTTGCTTTAAGACAGGAGTCGTGGAAAACGAAAAATTTTAGACCAAAATTCTTCCTCCCAGATTCATCTGTGGGGTCGGTTCTAAAATATAAAATCTAAAATAGACTGGCTGTTAACGCTGATTTCGACTTAAGCTGCTGATGTCGCTGCCTACAATATATTCATATTTAGTTGAGGATTGCTTTTACAGAATCAAGCCAGATAAATCATCTCAATTTACTATTAATAGCCTTGTTTTTAGGCTTTGAGTGCTGCGGTAATTGCCTCGATCGCACTTCGATCGCCCGATCGCCGATCGCACTCACAGGCAACTCCCATTCATCAATATCAATATCATTGCGGAACTTCACCGGAATATCAGCACCGTTAATAATCGCTCCCAACAGCCGCGGCCCGGATTTATGCGAATCCTCATCCTCAGATTCCAGCAACTGATCTGCAGCCTCAGACAACATACTAGACAAAGTGTAACCAGGCCGCGCCACCAAAATCATACCGTCCGTGTACGGTTCCAGCGTCAGGGCATCGTTGCACTCGCTCAACGCCGGAGAATCCACAACCACAAAATCAAAGCGGTTGCGAACATCCTCAAACAATCTCCGCATTTCGCTGGATTCTAGTACGGCGGAGGCTTGCCGCAAAAAGCCGGGACTCGGCACAACGTATAGATTCTCTACCTCTGGAACCAAAAGGACGCACTCGCTAATATTGCCGTAATAGTGCAAAGGTTCCACAGTCGCCAAAGGATCAGCAGCAATTTTCAAAGATTCAACGTTAGAAGGCGATCGCAAATCTGCTTCAATTAGTAAAGTCCGTTTACCCGATCGAGCCGATGCAATTGCCAAATTGTAAGCACTAAAACTTTTCCCCTCCAAAGGCGCTGCCGAAGTCAGCAACACCACCTTTACCGGTTTGTTCCCGATCCGGCGCAAATTAGTACGCAACCGCTCGTAAAATTCCAAATAGGGAGAATTTACCTCCAGGGCCAGAGGCATTTCATCGCCGTAGGAATCAAACACCGTCACTTCAGGCAAAACTGCCAGTATCGGCACCTCTTTTTCCACCAAAGCCGCCCGCACTTCTTCCCAACTGTAAAACTTGCCGTTGAGCATCCCTAACAGAAATATCAACCCCCCGCCCAGCAGCAATCCCACAAATCCGCCCACCGCCAGCATCACGGGCAAACCTCTCTTGTTGGACTCAACGTCATCAGTTTGCGGCCATTGGGCGATTCTCAAACTCCCCGTTGTCTCAGCTACCGCCGCCTCAGCATCTACCAAAGCCGACAACATCTTGTCGTAGAGAGCTTTTTTGAACGCCACTTGCTGGGCCAAACGGGCTTGTTCTAACTGCTTGTTGGGGATTGTCGCGTGTTCCCGACGCAATTCTTTTTCAGTTTTCTCGATTCCTTGGAGTTGCTGTTGCACCGTATCCCGCTGCGTTTGCAAAGCAATCAAAGTTTGAGCTAACTGCTGTCTGGCCGGATCTAAAGAAGAGTCTACCCGAATTCGATCGGCACTTCTGAGCGGAGCCGCCACCCCGTTACCGCCGAGTACCTCAGACTGGCGCTGCTGCAACTGCTGCTCAAAAGCAAGTTTTTGTTTAAGCAATTCTACAATTTTCGGGTGTTCCTCCTGCAAGTCGCTGCGGAGAATTTTGAGCTGAGATTCGATCGAAAACAATTGCACTCGCAGTTGGGCAATAATTGGATCGGCTGAGAGTGCTTGAGCGACGTAAGCTTGCTCCACATTCAATCCCAAGCGATCCTGCAAACTGTTAATTTGAGCTTCAATTCCTCCCAACTGCACGCGGAGTTGCCGCTGCTGCTGTTGGATGCTGGTAATCGCTTGCGGCAAAGCACCGCTCTGAGCTGCTAAAATTGAAGTTCCTTCTCGTTTTTCGTAGGCTTCAAGTTTTGCTTCCGTCTCTCTAAGTTCCTGAGTTACTTTCGGCAAACGCTGGTTGATTTGGGTGATCGTTTCTCGCAGTCTAGAAGTATTAATATTTTTGCTGTGTTCCACCATTTCGTTCATCAGCGTCTTTACTACCGCTTCTGCTTGTTTACGCTCGGCATTTTTGTACAATATTTGAATCAAAGCGCTGGGGTCATTATTCTTACTGGGCATCTTTATTTGCACATCTTTTCCCAGCTTGTCAGCCAAAGCTTGTACTTTTTCCGCTTCTTCTTTGTTTAATTTTCCTTCGGGTTTGATGAGTTTTTTTGCTGCTGGTTCAACCACCCTTGTATCCAGCAGCATATCTTTAGTTATTTCTTGTCCTTCCTGTTGAATTTTAGTAGTAGTGGATGAAAAAATCACGCTCGGTCTGTCGTAGGCCAGCGTACCTATTGCAACGTAAACTGGCGCAGGCTTTGGCTGCATAGCCACTACTCCCGACACGCCCACAGTCACCGCGAGAGTAGCCAGTCCCACCCACTTGTATTGGTCAAAAGCAATTAAATAACGTTTAACAACGGATAAAGTCATAACGATTTTAGATTTTAGATTTTAGATTTTAGATTGCTAATTGTTAACGATAAATCATAACTAATGACTAATGACTAATGACTAATGACTACTGCCAACTGCCAACCGCCAACTGCCAACTGCCAACTGCCAACTGACTACCTATCATTACGTGACGGGCCGAACAAATCTGTTACTCCATTTCTCAACTGCTCAAAGAACAGAATAAATCCCAAAGTATCCCGGAATGGTCGAGTAAAAGTGTTGAGTACATAACCAATGCGCTCTACCAGATTCCTACCAATCACAATCACATCATTATCTTCGAGCATCGGGTTCTGAGAAACATTGCCCTCCAAAGCAGCTTTAGCATCTATCGAACGGTTGATTGCTCTACCTTGCTTTTCGTCGAACCGAATCAGGGCTATTTTCCGCAAGTCAGCAAGATTAACAGGCAAGTTGTTGAGAGCATCCAAAAACCTGCTGCCATTTTCTATGTAGAACGAGGTCAAACCACCACTAGCGTAACTCAAAACTCGAACGTAGATCCTGGGCTTAATCAAAGTAGACCGCGAAACTAGAGCTTTGTCGTAGTCTAGGTTTTTGGTACTAGCGTCCAATTCCGGGATGACAATCACATCTCCCGATGCCAAAGGAAAATCGAACAAATCGTTACCGTTTGCTAGGGGAGTGTAGAGGTCGATTGGTTCCTCGACCGAGGAGCCGTTCATCAGCGTCCGCCGCACTCGCACCTCCCGCAAATCGGCTTTTCCCGTGACTCCCCCCGCAATCACCAAAGCAGCCGAAATTCGACCCGAACCCGCCGGAAGCGTGTAAAAACCAGGTTTGCTGACTTCTCCGGTGACAGTGATTTGGACGGGGACAGCAGCAGCAGCGAGGCTGTACCTGGATGCTAAATCTTGATCGGATTTGCGATCGGGCCTAACCTGTTTATACGGTACGACGATCGCATCTCCATCTTCCAAACGCAAATCCGGTGGAGCAATACCAGTTTGCAACGGTGTCAAAATATCAACAACTTGCTCCGCGACAGCACCTCCCGGCAGAGTCCGCCGCACCCGCACCGCCCGCAGTTCCGCCGTAGGATTAGTCCCAGCAGCAGCCGCCAAAGCAGCAGGAAGCTGGGGGGTTTGCAACGGATAAAAACCCGGTCTGGCAACTTCCCCCGTCACGGTCACCACTACGGGGCGCTGAACCAGCAAAGCAGCCGAGACTTGAGGATTTTTGATAAATTGGCCAAAGCGCTCCCGGAGGCGCTGCTGTGATTCTTCGACAGTAAGACCACGCACATTTACTGTTCCGATTAGCGGTAGTACAATTACGCCTTCAGGGCTGATTGGACCCGTAAAACCTAGCTCTGGGAAGCGCTGAACTTGAACAGAAATCTGGTCTCCCGGCCCGAGGCGGTAGGGCCGATTCCGAAAAGCTGGGTTAATATCCCGGTTGAAATTGGCAGGGGGCGGTGGCGGTAAACGCAATGGCGGTGGCGCCACGAGGCGCTCGGAACCAGGAGCAACAGATTGAGCTAAAGCCGTTTCCGAAAAATTTTTGCTATTAAAACCCCAGAATACAGCAGCAAAAGATAGAGTCCAAGCAGTTGAATGCAGGCCTGCTAAGTAAAAAGCGAGGCGATTTTTAATAGGGGATTTTTGCCACATTTTCAGAGGATTTAAAAAAGTAATATTTTGAATAATGGTCTGACTTGTAAGTTTCATCTAAATATAGCGACGAGAAAAAACAATAAGATATTTTCGGGCGGGTTGAACCCAGATATTTACTAAGAAGCAGTTGATTGTGGCAAAATCCGCCCACCCCCTAGGCCGATTTATTTGCACATACCTGCTTACTGAAACCGAAAAGTTTCTGTAATTAATTTAGCCTGGACACTTTCGGCAAGAGATTCCAACAATGGTTGAGCTATCTTAATCTCCCCCTGCGGTTGAATGGGAAGGATGATACTGACAGCAACCCAAGAGGCGCGGCGGTTCGAGAGTCTAGCAATACTGTCTTCCCAAAACCAGCGGCTGGTTGTTGGAGAACCCCCGTTAGGCCAAGCGTACCACTGCACGACAGCAAAAGTTTGTTGGCGAGTCCAGCTTCGGAAAAACCTCGCCTCGACATTAGGCGTTGGCTGGCCGGGTATTGGTGCTAATTTAACTGTAAACCTCAAAGTGCGATGAGAATCGGTTTGCCATCGGTGAAATCCATCGATATCTAGCCATTCTACTTGGGGCTGGTTTTTGGGGTAATTTTGAGGCAACAGCAATAAAATGGCAATTGTTTTATCTTTTTTAATTTCTTGAACTAACCATCTGTGAGCGCCAATTTGGACGTTATTCTGAACGGCTATAACTTGCCACCCAGGAATTTTTATCCCGTTTTGGTGCACACTTCTTAATTGCTTGAGGTTGGCAAGGGTTGGTGGGTTTGTCCAAGGCCATCTTCCCGTCGCGTAGCCGGGAATTGCTACTGCCCCAACTAATACCAGCAAAAACACCAGCACCATAATTTTAGATAATTGATACCGCCGCAGTAGTTTCTGTGCTGAAATCATCTGTTTCATTAATTGCCAGACTGACTAGGGAAATACTTTTCCATCCCGTTGAGGAGAAGTACCAATAACCCTAGTATACAAGCAGAATACAAATCTCCGCCCCATCCGGCGTGTAGCCAAGTAAAAAGCGCCTCTCTGTTGGTTCCGTGAAAGTAAGTTAGCAAAGTATTGCGAAAAATGTTGGAAGTAATGCTAATAATGGATGTAATCACTAAAAACAAAAGACTTTTTTTGCGAGAGTTCCAAACTCCCGTCCAATCCAGTAGAATTAAGCTGACGTAAAGACTGGTAAACAGCATTTTTAAGCCTGCACAGTGTGGAGCAACTTCTACAATGCGCTCGTTTACGTACAGATAAATTTCTTCCACTCTCACGTTGATACCAACCTTAATTAATATCCAGCCTGATGCTTCAGCAATAAATTGCTGTAAGGGTAAGGCGTAGGGTTCTAGGAGGTAAGGAATGTGGTTCGGCGATGCCAGAAATACGAACAAAAGTGGCATCGCCTGCAATTGTAAGCCGGGAATTCCTTTTAAAGATAAGCAAATGCTGGCTAGCATTACGGGGAGGGATAAATTTACTAAATCGCTCAAGCGACTCAGATAAAAAAGCGTGGCTAGTACCAGCAAAAAGCCTCCCAAAGGATGCGGTGAGTGGGGCAAGCTGCGCCAGGACTTTCGGTTCATCCAAGCAACATAAGCTGCGTAGGGCAAACCAATTAGTCCGTGGCTGAAATATTCGTGTTCGAGGCTGATGCTTTTGTTGAGCCAGCCGTCGTACCAGTGTACTAGCAGGGGGGCGTACAGCAGCACTAGGAGCACAGTGATACCTTCCGCCAGGAGGTATCGCTTGAAAACAATGCGAATTTTGCGCTGGATGTGCATGGTTTGAGAAGTTTTAAGATTGCCGCGCTGGATTCGCAACGCTTTCGGGTTTTCAACTGTGAGTTAAAGATTTGTTAATTTCCCACCCAAACGCTTTGAGAACTGCACCCTACTGCTTGAAACAACTCCAGCATAAGTTTTATGAACAATTAGCAATTCAATGATAGTACGATCGCCCGAACAACTTGCTCGATCTGAGTATTGCTCAATCCGGGATACATTGGCAATGATAAAATTTGTTCGCACAGGGTTTCTGCGTGGGGAAAGTCGCCCCGATTGCCTAAGTTTTGGTAGGCGGGTTGCAGGTGACAAGGTACGGGATAGTGTATACCTGTTTGAATGCCGTGTTGGCCGAGTTTTTCCTGAAGGGTGTTGCGGTTGATCGAGCTTTCCTCAGTAATTTGGATAACATATAGGTGATAAATGTGACCGCTGCTGCTGTGGTTGGCGATCGGTACAATGCCTTTGTGTTTCAATGGTTGTAGTAGAGTATTGTAGTGTTGGGCGGCGGCGGTGCGATCGCGATTCCATTTTTCTAAGTAAGGCAATTTAACATTGAGTACGGCAGCTTGCAAATTGTCGAGGCGGCTGTTGCTGCCAATTTCTGTGTGCAAATATTTGGTAGGTGCTCCGTAATTGCGGAGAGTTCGCATTTTTTCTGCGAGCTCTGCATCGTTAGTAATGAACATCCCGCCGTCGCCAAAAGAACCGAGGTTTTTGCTGGGATAAAAGCTGAATGCTGCTGCTGTACCAATGGAACCCGCGCGGTATCCTTCTCTTTCGGCTAAGTGCGCTTGGGCGGCATCTTCAAATATGATTAAATCGTGGCGGTTCGCAAAATCTAAAAGCTGCCGAGGCGATACCATTTGACCGTAGAGGTGTACGGGGATAATTGCTTTAGTTTTCGAGGTAACTGCTGTTTCGGCGGCTGTGAGGTCAATCAGGGCGGTTTCCGGGTCGCAATCTACAAGAATAGGTATAGCTTTGGCTTGGAGGACGGCGATGACGGTGGCGATAAAAGTGTTCGCGGGTATGATAATTTCGTCGCCCGGATTAATGCCGCAAGCTTGGAGTCCCAGAGCGATCGCATCTGTTCCACAAGCCACTCCTACGCCGTATTTTACTCCCGAAGCTGCTGCAAATGCTGTTTCAAATTCGGCGAGTGCTTGGCCTAAAATAAAATCTCCTTGCTCGATAATTTTTCCAATTGTTTCTGTTATTTGAGATTGGATTGGTTGGTGTTGCAGGGAGAGATTTACAAACGGAACTTTTGGCGGGCGACTACTCATACATCAGAGGAATACTAATTATTTATATTAACATTTAAGTGCGGATATCTTTTAATTTTTTTTAACCGCAGAGGGCGCAGAGGAAAAGAGGAAGAGAGGAGAAAGCCGATCGCACTTTTCTGGAGCTGTCAATTAAATCAAACTTTTTCTGTAATATAGAATCAGATAATTTTCCAGCAATCAAACTCATGGAATACAAAAAACTAGGCGACAGTGACTTATCAGTATCTGAAATCTGTTTGGGTACGATGACTTATGGCCAGCAGAACACCGTTGCAGAAGCGGCCCAACAGCTCGATTTTGCGATCGATAGAGGAATCAACTTTATCGATACGGCAGAAATGTATCCTGTCCCTGGAAAGGCGGAAACTCAGGGCAAAACAGAGGAATATATCGGCGAATGGTTGGCGAAACAGCAGCGGGATAAAGTCATTATAGCGACTAAAGTGGCGGGCAGAAGCACTCGATTAAAGTGGATTCGGGAAGGTAAAAATCAGATCGATCGCCCAAATGTCGAAAAAGCCCTGAATGACAGCCTGAAGCGCTTGCAAACTGACTACATCGACCTCTATCAGATCCACTGGCCAGACCGCTACGTACCCTTATTTGGTGCGCCGGATTACGACATCGCCCAAGAGCACGAAACTGTACCGATTCTCGAACAGTTAGAGGTATTTGCTGACTTGATTAAAGCTGGGAAAATCCGCTATTTGGGTTTGAGTAACGAGACGCCTTGGGGAGTTTGCGAGTTTTGCACGTTGGCTGAAAAACACGGCTTGCCGAAGGTTGTTTCGATTCAGAATGCTTTCAGTTTGAGCAATCGGACATTTCACTTGAATTTAGCCGAAACTTGCCGTTTTAAGAATGTGGGATTGCTGGCTTATAGTCCTTTGGGATTTGGGCTGTTAACCGGGAAATACTTGAATGGAATTCCCGAAAATTCTAGGTTGGCTTTATTTGCGGGATTTGGTCAGCGTTACGATAAAACTAATCTGAATGATGCGGTGAAAGCGTATGTTGAGATTGCGGGTAAAAATGGGATAAGTCCGGCGCAGATGGCTTTGGCGTATGTGCGATCGCGCTGGTTTGTCACGAGCACAATTATCGGTGCAACAAGTCTCGAACAGTTGGAGGAAAATATCGGTAGTTTGGAGGTGAATTTGGATCGGGAGATTATAGCGGAAATCGATGCGGTGCACGCTAAGTATCCGAATCCGACACCGTAAGTTTATTAGTAGGTTGGGTTGAGGTAACAAAACCCAACTTACCACTTTAATATGCGAAAATTACATAGACAGAACTTAGGCACTCCGCCAAAGAAACCGGGTTTTTTAGTGAATCTGCCGGCTGTAACGAAGTTTTACCGAAAAAACCCGGTTTCTGACTTCCCCTGCGTAAGTTTTAGTTGAGGAAGTTTACAACTTCTGGTTGGGAAAAGGTTTTTGAATGGGATCGCACTCACGTATTAAATACCCTCAGAGGTTTTCTTCAGGAAGTGATGCAGCTAGCTGTAGATAAGGGTTACATCACGCTGGAAGAGAAGGAGGAATTTATTCATCCGGCTTTTGCTAGCAGTACGGATGTTGTGGTATTAGGCAAGTAGTTTGTTTTGGCGCTGTTTTGGGCGATCGACCTTTTTGTGGTTAATGAATATTTTAACCTTCTTTAACATCCCTTCCCAGCGCTGGGAATAGGCGATCGCACTTTTTTGTTGTCAATGAATATTTAAACCGCAGATGATGTAAGGGCGAGACGCCCGTACCACAATGAAAGAGTATGTTTTGGGCGATGGGTTCGGTTAAACTCACTGCATCGAATAACTGAAATTTGCTCATTGCTGTCTCCCAAATCGCTTGTTGACTTGGATAGTGTCGATCGGTAGGGGCGATCGTAAATAAAAGTCACTTTTTTTAGTACAAAAGTATCAGTGTAGTTTAGCACACAAGTATTTATGTAAAACACAAGTATTTATGTAAAACACAAGTATTTATGTAAAACACAAGTATTTATGTAAAACACAAGTATTTATGTAAAACACAAGTATTTATGTAAA
>NZ_JAUBOS010000040.1:0-9570 GCF_036700365.1 Microcoleus sp. w2-18bC1 | reverse complement strand
CACAAGTATTTATGTAAATCACAAGTATTTATGTAAAACACAAGTATTTATGTAAATCACAAGTATTTATGTAAATCACAAGTATTTATGTAAATCACAAGTATTTATGTAAAACACAAGTATTTATGTAAATCACAAGTATTTATGTAAATCACAAGTATTTATGTAAATCACAAGTATTTATGTAAATCACAAGTATTTATGTAGTTTAGTACAAAAGTCTCTTATGGTGCTTGCAATAACAGGATAAGATACCGCGATAACACTCAGTTTCAATCCCGAATCTTTCGTGAGTAAATATCCAAAAAAGACTTGACAATTGGCCGGAAAACCGTTAAAAATAAATAAGCCCCTACACCTACAAGTGATAGGGACTCTCTGTTGTAATTCAGAATCTAGAAGCGACTGCACTGACCTGTATCAAGCCGTTCTAAAGATTCTTGTCGCAGACTTCTGCAATTGATCAGCGTAGATCTGCGTGCATCTGCGGTTCAAAGTAGTAAAAACGAAAAAGGCCGTCTGAACTCCTAATTCAGACAGAACCCTCGTTTTGGCTAGAAAACTCCAGGTGGTTTGACCTCTTAACTTCAGACCACCAACAGCACACCTAACCACAAAATATATGTGCCAACATTTTAGCGCAAAAGATGGACAATTGTATCCTAACCCTTTAGGCTGGCAAGTCCGTACCATGCTGATTGCTATAGCCCAACTGGTAGTGAAAGGCAGGGGCATCGTTAACCCGCCAGACTTTAGCCACCTGAGTAATGACCAAATTTACGATTTCATAGCTAAGTTTGGACAAGCTCAATAGCTATGTAACCTTTCTGATGATTAGCGTTCAGACAAAAACTTATCCGATCGCGAATCAGCCCAAAGGTTAGGAATCTGATAAAAAGCGCGATCGCCCTTCCCATCCAAAAAATAGGACAATGGTAAAAGGCGATCGCACTTCACCTAAATGCTTAATACGATCGCACTTTTTCCTGTTTTTCCTGCAAAAACTCTGCCAAGTCGCAGACTTCAGCAATTCATCAGCGTTTATCTGCGTGCATCTGCGGTTAAAAATCCCCCTCAATTCCCTGACAACAAAGTTAATGTCCCAATAGCTTATCCCGCAAATGCTTAATCCGATCGCGCAATTTACCCGCCTCCTCAAACTCCAACTTCTTAGCCGCCGCCTTCATCTGCGCTTCCAACCGCCCGATTAACTGAGGAATCTCATCCAAAGATAACTCGTTTACCTGTTCGTAAACCTCCTCCAACTGCTGAGAATTCAGCTTGCGCGACACGTCCAAAAATGCCAAAATTGCATTACTCGATCGCTTTTTCGCGATCGGCTGCGGCGTAATCCCGTGCATCTTATTGTACGCTAGCTGAATCCCCCGGCGTCGATCCGTTTCGTCGATCGCCTTAACCATACTATCCGTCATATTATCCGCGTACAAAATAGCCTGTCCCTGAACGTGCCGCGCCGCCCTTCCAATCGTTTGAATCAACGAACGTCCCGATCGCAAAAACCCCTCTTTATCCGCATCCAAAATTACCACCAGCGAAACTTCCGGCAAATCCAAACCTTCCCGCAGCAAGTTAACACCAATCAATACATCAAACTTACCATCCTGCAAATCTTGGATAATTTCGATGCGTTGAATTGACTGAATTTCCGAGTGCAAATACCGGACTTTAATCGCCCTCTCCTGCAAATATTCGGTTAAATCTTCCGCCATCCGCTTCGTTAAAGTCGTCACCAAAACTCGCTCGTCCCGACTTACTCTCTCCTTGATTTCCCCCAACAAATCATCAATTTGCCCTTCCGTCGGGCGCACAAAAATTGTCGGATCTATGACTCCGGTAGGGCGAATTACTTGCTCTGCAACTCTGCCTTCGGATATTTCCATTTCCCAATCCCCCGGCGTAGCAGAAACAAAAATGCACTGATTTTCTTTTGCCCAGAATTCCTCTGCTTTTAAAGGGCGGTTATCTGCCGCGCTCGGCAAGCGAAAACCGTGTTCTATCAATACTTTTTTGCGCGCTTGGTCGCCGTTGTACATCCCCCGAATTTGCGGCACTGTGACGTGAGATTCATCTATCACCAACATCCAATCTTTCGGGAAATAATCAATCAAACATTCTGGCGGTTCCCCCGCATTTCTCCCTGCTAAATGCCTCGAATAATTCTCGACTCCGTTGCAGTATCCTACCTCGCGCAGCATTTCCAAATCGTAGCGAGTGCGCTGTTCCAACCGCTGAGCTTCTAATAGTTTACCCTGTTTTTCAAATTCTGTCAGCCGGTCTTCTAATTCGAGTTCTATTCCTTGGCAAGCTGCCTCTAATTTATCTTCCGCCGTGACAAAGTGACGCGCTGGATAAATATTTAAAGCGGTTGTACTTTGGATAATTTTACCAGTTACGGGGTCAACGTAGCGAATGGCATCAATTTCGTCGCCGAAGAATTCAACGCGAATAATTCTATCTTCGTAAGCCGGGCCAATTTCCAAAACATCGCCTTTGACGCGAAATTTGCCTCTGCCTAAATCTATGTCGTTGCGGCTGTATTGGACGTTAACTAAATCGCGCAAAACTTGCCGCTGGTTGACTTCCATTCCTACTTGCAAAGGAATAGCCGCTTTCAGGTATTCTGCAGGCATTCCCAAACCGTAGATGCAGCTAATTGAAGCAACTACAATCACGTCGCGGCGTTCAAAGAGCGATCGCGTGGCGGAGTGCCGCAACATATCGATCTCGTCGTTAATTGCTGCCGTTTTCTCAATGAAAGTATCGGTGACGGCGATGTATGCTTCAGGTTGGTAGTAGTCGTAATAACTGACAAAGTATTCGACTGCATTGTTCGGGAAAAAATTTCGCAGTTCGTTGCACAGTTGAGCTGCCAGGGTTTTGTTGTGTGCTAGAACTAAGGTGGGTCTGCCGACTTTTTCAATCACCGAGGCAATGGAGAAGGTTTTGCCCGTACCTGTGGCGCCGAGTAAGGTTTGAAATCGATCGCCAGCTTCGATGCCTTTGACGAGTTGGGCGATCGCTAGCGGTTGGTCGCCTGTGGGCTGGAAGGGCGCTTGCAATTGAAAAGATGCTGCCGCAGTTACCATAGGAAAATGTAGCTATTACCCATAAATCTTAACAAAAATGCAGAGATTCTGCAATTTCGTTAAAAAAATAGTTAGACTTTGTAATATTATTTTAATCATCGGCCGAAATAGCAAGCAGAAAGCCAAGAAAAGCAGTTGTCCGCACCCAGCAATCAACGTCCAAAAATAAGCGAGGAAAAGAATTATGGATACGAGCAGTACAGGTACAAGCAAAAGCAAAGCGATCGCCCGTCGCGGTAAAGGCAGTTCCAAAAGCCAACCGACACCACCCACGGATGCGAAAGCAACAGGAATCCAACTTTATCGGCCGCAACTCATGCATGACAACCGCCCTGTCGGCCCAGACGATTTTACCATCAGCGAGACCGTCTCGATGTCGGGGAACCGCCCGATCGGCATTAGCACCCTGCACCTCAGCGAAACCTACGGCATTGTAGGCAATCGCCCGGTAGAATCCAGCGACTTTGAAGTGGTTGCTACAATCGGCAATCGCCCGATCGGCTCCAGCGCCATGCAAGTCAGTGAAATGTTCAGTATGTCCGGTGCTCGCCCTATTGCAATCAGCACTCTTCACATTGATGAAGTTTACTCCACAATGGGAGGAAACCGCCCCATTGCCTCCAACGAAATTGACGATAGCTCGACCTTAATGGGATTTTTAGATTAATTAGTCAGTTGTTAGTTGTTAAGCTGTTGCGGCATTTAAATTGTTTGTCAAAAAACAATCAAACAATGAGTGGGGTGTCCCGCCCGCACCGAATATACAATTTAAATGCGCGACAGCTTAGTTGTTAGTTGTTGGTTGTTAGTTGTTATCTGCTATCAATAACTAATAACTAATAACCACAGCCAACAGTCAACAGTCAACAGTCAACAGCCCACAAACTACTTCTCGATACCCTGATATTTACTCAATAAAGCAGCAAAGCGCTTGTAATCCACAGGCTTCCTCACATACTCCGCGGCTCCCAATTCCAACCCCTGATTTTGGTCGTCCAAAAAAGTTATCATAATCACTGGAATATCAACCAAATCTTGATCTGCTTTCAACGCCGACAGCACCGCCCAGCCGTCCATACTCGGCATCATCACGTCCAGAATAATCGCGTCGGGCAGCAACTCCTTAGCCAACAGAAGCCCCCCTTCACCGCTAGCCGACGATCGCACCCGAAATCCCTGTTTCGATAAGCAGCGGGTCATCAAATCTCGCGCGTCTGGATCGTCGTCAATCACCAGCACAGTAGCAGCATCGGGCAGATCCAGCGGTTGCGATCGCAGTTCTTTTTGCTTCGCTTCAGTCGCCGCTGCACTCGTGTCTAACTCCTGGGAAGACTCAGCCTGAATTTCTGGGATTTCTCGATCTTCCCGCGCTTCTTTCGGGTTTTTAACCGCAATCGGCAACCGGATCGTAAAACTAGAACCGCAGCCAAACTCGCTCTCAACGGTAATATCTCCGCCCATCATCTGGCAAAATCTCCGGCTAATTGTCAGCCCCAAACCGGTGCCGCCGTATTTGCGCGTAGTAGAATCGTCCGCTTGAGCGAAAGCTCCGAATAGCCTCGACACCTGATCCTCAGTCATGCCGATGCCGGTATCGGTTACTTGAAACACGATCAAAGGCTGTTGACAACGAGAAGGATCTGCCCAGAGTTCTGCGGAATTGTCGATCGGCAAAACCTCCCCTTCTTCTTTCCAAACATTAATCGTAATTTTGCCTTGATCTGTAAACTTAGCAGCATTGCTTGCCAAATTTAACAGCGCTTGTCCCAGCTTCCCCGAATCAGCGTATATCGTGCCAATATTGCGATCACAATTGACGATCAAAGTATTGCCATTTTTCCCTAGCGTCGGTTGAACAGTAGTGACAACCTGCTCGAGCAAATCCAACACCTCAAAAGTCTCCAAGAAAAGAGTCATCTTTCCTGCTTCAATTTTAGAAATATCCAGGATGTCACTAATAATGTTGAGCAACTGCTTGCCTGCCATATTAATGCTTGCCAAATCCATGACAAACTCTTCTTCGCCGAGTTCCAGAGCCTCTTCTTGCAGCAGCTCGCTGTAGCCGATAATCGCATTCAAAGGCGTCCGCAACTCGTGAGTCATATTTGCCAAAAAAGTGCTTTTCGCCCGGTTGGCAGCTTCCGCAGCATTCTTAGCGACTTCCAATTCCTCCGATCGTTCCTCTAGCTGCCGCTGCCGCACTTCCAAACCGTTGAGCAAACTGCTAATTTGCTGAGCCATTGTATTGAGAGTAGAAGATAACACCCCGATCGCGTCATTAGAAACCACAGGCGATCGAGCCGTAAAATCACCGCTGGCCATCAGTTCCGCAGTTTCCCGCAGCAAGCCGAGATTCCGAATAATTGCCGAAACCGAGACAAAAGCCACTATCCCCGCGATCAAACTCAAAACTGAAGCCCCCAGCAGCCAGTGCTGAGTGCGGCTCGCCACTGCCAGAGTTTGCTGCACCAGCACCGCCATTGCTGCCTCAGAAACCCCCGCCGGAGTTGAGGCAGCTTTTATTGTCAGCAAATAGTTCTTCATCTCCACAGAACCCATCCACCCGACTCCCACCGCCATCCAAGTTATGAGTACCAAGATGACAAACAGCCCGCTCAAAGACGCCCGAGTTCCCAGAGAAATCGGCCTCGGAGCAAGTGCCGCCGCCCAAGGATAGGTTTTGAGAAAAGGATCTGGCGGAACCGGTGCGCCCGAATTCCAAATCTCCTCAATTTGACCGTCCGACCGCACCTTACCAATCCGCACTGTTTTCCAGATATGCTGCGTTTGGGCATCTATTTTTACCTTCCCCGATGGCGCTGCAAACTCAATATTTTTAGCAGCAGCCCTGACTTTAACCACATCTGTCGAACCAGCTTTTTCTACTGCTTGCTTCCACAGGTAAACGCCCAAATAAGCTGCTGCGATCGGGTCATCCGTGACTCGATTTTCCCCGTATCGGGCTTTATAAGCCTTGACAAATTTCCGATTTTCCGGTGTGTCCACCGTTTGAAAATAGTTCCAAACCACCCAATGTCCAGCAATATTGGACGGCCCGATCGCCCGCACTTCCTCTTCTGCTACGCTAACCGACATCACCGGCAAATCATCGGGGTTCACGCCAGCTTCCCGCAACTTTTGGAAAAAAGCCACATTGCTATCGCCGTTGAGAGTGTTGAGAATAGCATCTGGTTTCACTGCTAAGATATGTGCGATCGCCTCGCCCACTTCCCTCGATCCCAGCGGCAGATACACTTCCCCCGCCAACTCTCCCCCCAGTGCCGCCAGTTGAGCTTTCACAATCCGATTTGCTGTGCGGGGAAAGAGATAGTCCGAACCCAACAGGAAAATTTTCCGCTTTCCCTGTCTCAGCAAGTAATTCACCCCAGGCACAATCTGTTGGTTCGGGGCAGCACCAGTGTAGAAAATATTCGGACACTGTTCTAGCCCTTCATACTGCACCGGATAGAACAGCAACCCGTTGCCGTGCTCGAAAGCAGGCAGTACAGCTTTGCGGCACGCCGAAGTCCAACAGCCAAATACCACCGCCACCTGCGCTTCTAAGAGCAATTGCTTAGCTTTTTGAGCAAAAGTCTGCAAATCGCTGGCTCCATCTTCTATAACCGCTTCCAAGGGGCGTCCGAGCACCCCTCCGGCCGCATTAATTTCCTCAACCGCCAACAGCGTCGCATCTTTAACAGAAATTTCGCTGATGGACATCGTGCCCGTCAGCGAATGCAACACACCTATTTTGATCGGCTCACGAGTTGGGCCGGCTGCTTCGAGGGGGTTACTGCTCCTTGCTCCCATAGGGTTTTAGATAATTTTTACTAATAACAGAAATTTTAGTTCGATCCTGCTGGAAGTTAGCCTTGACGCTAACTCTTGTTTAGCAGACTATTTAACCCGATCGCCACCAAACTTGGGAATTGCTGCACCCTACAGATTTTAACTTTCCAACTCTCAGCATAGACTTAAGTCTGCACTAAACTGCCTCCCATTTCTCTCTTCATCTTTTACCGATGTCCAAAGAGCCTCATAGCACAACATTCCACACTTAATGCCATCGCTCGCGCCGCAGAAAAATTCTCCCCCCTCCTCCCCTTTTCCCAACTCATTCACTGCCCGCGCCTTGCGACCCACCAAGCAATCTCACGCACTATTCCCCTTCCCCTATCTCCTTTGGGGCTAATGGAAGTTTCCGTAATTTATCTTAACTATAGAACTCAAAATTATTCACCAGCCCCTATCTCCCTTGAGGTAGATGGAAGTCTTCGTGATTTCCGTTATCTTAAGTATAAGGTTAACTTCTAAGTACCCTTGTTAAAAATAAATTTTGCAAACAATAGGGGAAAAACTAATGAATAGTCAAGAAAACGCCACCCACACGGCCAGCGAAAATCAAGTCACTGTACCAAAATCTAGGGAAATATTGCTCGGCGAGGAAACAGAAAAAGCCCTCGGTCAGCAAAAAAAAGAAGATGCTCAAACTATGCGCGCTGTGGAACAGTTGAAAGAAGAACTTCAGCACAAAATAGATGAAGAATGTCATCAAAAGGTAGATTAAAACTAATACGGATTTTTTTCGGTGTGGGTAAGATGCAATCTTGCCCACACTCGCTTTGGGAAGGCAGAATTAAATAAAAATTGATACTTTTAAATTATTTGGGGTATGAAAAAAAACTCCGGGAAGCGGGGTTGACCATCCACCCGCTTTTTTACACAAATACTTCGTTGCAGCCACCAGAAACGGTGAAAAAAAACCTATAAGTATGAAAGTGGCAGGCTGTCCAAGACATAAAAATAACTTTTCCATCTTCCATCTTCATTTTTTATTCATTCTTTCTTCCTAGAGGTAGATTGCAACGCAGCTCCTAGTTACCTATGATGAGTTTATTAAGTAGAAAATGTCTGATTAAATACAGATAGGGAGAAAACCATGAGCACTGAAGATAGAGCAAAGGCAACTGGCAACAACATCGCAGGCAAAGCTCAAGAAGCCCTAGGCAATGTTACTGGCGACCCGAAAGATAAAGCAGAAGGCAAAGCCAAGCAGGCCAAAGCTGAAGCTGGTCACGCGATCGAAGATGTAAAAGATGAGCTCAAAAAGAAACTAGACTAAGCCTAATAATATAGGCATTGAGAGGGTCGAGCAACCTGACCCTTTCAACTATTCCAAATGTTTTAGGAACGGAGGAAAAAAGGTGAGTTTATTGCAGCAGAGTCGCAAAATAATTGCAGGCGTACTTTTGGTATTAATGCTGGCAGTTACTACTGCCTGCGCGCCCAGCGTTTCCGCCCAAAAACCGACTGATATACCCGTAGCAATTGGTGGCAGTCAGGGTTATTACGCGCAGCTAGAACGTGGCAATACCGCCGCAGGTCAAGATTTCGGTCAATGGGTAACAAAGACGGCTAAGGGCTTGGTTCAGGATGCTTATGTGCGCGACAATAACAAATTGGGAGTTGTAATTACCCCGCAAGTCCGCCCGACTGAAGTGAAAGATTTGGCGAAATCTTTAGCACAAGGTTTTCACCGCAATTTCCCAAATCAGGATGTAAGTGTTTTGGTTTACGCTCCTGACAAAAAGTTAATTTTGACTGCTAAGTACGATCAGCAATCAAATCAGATTGAATACAAGTCTTGACCGAGTTAGCAAGCTTAAATGATAGTCGCGTGGCGGTTTAATATTCCGCAGTTTTTTGAAGGCTAAACCATCTCAATTTAAGACTGAAATGTTGTGTAGATTGGAAGAGAGTTACCATGAGTAGCAGCGATAATTACAAGCGTCAAATCATGAACGATTTAGCCCAGGGCGATCGAGAAATTATGCCGGAGACAACGGGTGAAGATTACGAAAACTTTGACGATTTTGCTCAGAGAACTTCCCCTGCTCAGCGCAAACAATTATTCGGGCGTTCCCTGAATCACGACTCCCTCCCGCCGGCTCAGTTGGAACCGGAATTGCAAAAGGCGATCGCCCAAATTAAGCCAAATGAACGCGACGATGTAGCACGGGAATTCTTCAAGCATTTGGGCAAGAGAGGATTGAACGATCGCCAATTGGAAAAGCAGCTAGGACTTTCTACCCACCACGCCAGCCGCATGAATGCTGACGATGTTACCAAGTTGGCCTCGTTCACCTATCACAATCACCCGGATATTTTCCAAGAAGTGCTAGCCGAACAGCCGAGTTTGATGAAGTTTTTAGGCAATCCAGTTGTTGCTGGTATTTTGGGAATAGTTGCGGCTAAATGGCTCAACAACCGTAAATAATCTTGGATTCAGACAAGCTGCAAAGCTGATAGTACGTGCACCAAATAAAAGGACGATCGCCAGCGCGATCGTCCTTTTATATTTTATATCTAGTCCTGTAGTAAAATAGGGTTCTTCCTTACTTACTATGCTAAATCAATAGTTAAAGGCGTAAAATCAATTTAACAAATATGTCAAAATGTAAAC
>NZ_JAUBOS010000127.1:0-4423 GCF_036700365.1 Microcoleus sp. w2-18bC1 | reverse complement strand
CTCCGGTAACTACGGCCAAATATGACAGGCGTGGGGAGGAAACTAAGCGGCGGGCCGTGCAGCATTTGGAATTTTAGCGCGGTCGAGAGATACACGGCAGGTGCGCCCCACGAAGAGAGCGCAGTAAGCTGTTCCTGAGCGTTCCAACAACGAAAATACCGGCGTTGCTAATTTACGGTATGAAATGCTAAATATGCAAGTCATATAAACCAGCATTTACAAAGTCTCGGGATTTTCAATTTATTTTTTTCATACCTGATTAAGCAATGCCAGGAATAAAACTTGCTTTTGAGTTAGTGGTGGCTTTGGGTACTGAAACCTTAGAGCGCCGATTTGGCATCGCTTTCGCCGTGACCGACCAAAAAGGAGTGACAGGAACTACTCAATAAACGAGTTCAGCAGCTTAGAAGCAACACTTTCAAAGCGTTCCGAATCGAAGATTACCTTAGCTCGCAGCGCATCCACTTTCAGGGAAAATGATATTGTCCTCTAATGGATTCCAGGAGTAAGTGATGAGCTTGGTTGATGAGCAAGCAAAAACAGTCCCGGTAATTACCGAGATTTTGCCACAAAGTCATATTTTTCCTACTTGAAAGCTATCGAATATTGCACTTTTACCACAAATTTATAACCTCTAAGGGGACAACTTTTAGACAAGTTGTCTCCCACTTGCCCAGTTGTTTTTTAGGACAGGATTTTTGATAGATATACCCCTAATAGTAAAGTCGGCTAATTTTAGCTATTTTGCCAGCAGATCCGGGGAGCAAGGGTTGTAGTGTACTATCATGATAGTTGAAGCTTTGGATGTGTCGCCATGCTACCGGACAAACTTCCGACTAGATGCAGTTTTTATTTAACCGCATCTAATCACCAATAAATTGCTGAAAAGCACACTTGTTCAACCATTCTCATTGGGGCTTTATTGGCAAGAGCATGAAAATTTGTTTCAAGAACTTCAAAAAGTACATTCAAGATTCGCAACTCCTTGCAGCATAAAAACCCCAGGCGCTTTTTTCACATAAGAAAAAATCGCCACACCTTTAACAGAGGCACGGCGCAAAAATAATAATTCTTAATTTCATTATAGTCCAATTATCCCGAAAACTAACATTAGCTTGCATGGTAATTTCCAGGTACAGCAAACGTTTTCAGGGTAAGGCTAAGCCTCTGTTACTAGATGTGGCGGTTGTTTCTGTACACCAATCAGGACAACCCACTATGGATAGCATTGTATCAAATCCCGGCCGTTCTACTCAAGTATCGTTCGATATCCGCAACTTTTATGACCGCTTGGAACCGGGCAACGGCAACAACAAGTATGTTTGCCCCGTATGTGGCGGGCGCAATCTAGAGATTAAACCAAATTGCGGAACGTATCACTGCTTTACCTCCGACTGTGACAACGCAGCCCTCCGTGAAGCCCTTCGACCTTGGGCTGAGGTAGTGGCAGAGCGCGGCGGTAATGGCGATCAAAAAATCAATAGCAACCGCCGACCCGCCAGTGCTATCCACAAAAAACAGCCAACACCCGCCCCCATCCCAGCGGGACTAAAGCTTCTGCAATTTGTAGAGCCAGCGTGGGATTGTCCCAAAGCTCAACCAATTTCCGATGACTTGTGGGCAATCCTCAAGAACAAGCCACCGGCCCGGTATGAAATTCTCAAAGAAACTGCCTATTCCTACGCCCTAGCAGGAATAGTCTATCGGATTGAATGGTCAGATGAATGTAACCCCAAGGGACGTGATAAAACCTACCGCCAGAGTCACCTTGGCGCCGACGGCAAGCGGATCTGGAAAAAGGGCGATAAGGCCTGGCCTGCTTACCGCATTAATGAAGTAGTCGAGTTATTGAAAGAAATCCCAGACAGCGAACCTGTTGCAGTCCTGATGCTTGAGGGCGAACCCAATGTGGAGATTGCTCGATCTCACGGCATCGCAGCATTAACTCTGCAAGGTTCCAACTGGAACGATGCCGAAGTAGCGAGAGCTGTTGAAGCACTGAGGGCAACGGGGAAAAACATCACGCTTGTGAAGCTACGCGATAACGACTCTACAGGTGTTAAAAAGGGTACTCAGGTGAAGTCGGCGTGCGATCGCCTGCAATTCCCCTGCATAGTGATCGATCCGCTCGTTATATGCCCCAATCTTCCTGAGAAAGGGGATATTCGGGAAATTTTGGACAACATCGACGCAGACGAGTTTATTCGGCGATTAGAAGAAGAGATTGACGCCCGCGCTGTTGAGTCAGCGAGTGCGATCCAGCTTCAACGGAGTTTTGAACAGGAGGCTATCAACAAATCGGCAGCCAAAAATAAGCTTTCCATGAGGGAAGCAGCGGACATGGCAAGAGAAATCTTGAACTCCGAACAAAATGAACTTTCAGCCAACATCAAACTTGAGGAAGTTCGACAGAAAGCAGGTATAAGCGATTATTCTTGGGAAAACAAAATTATCAAGCCACTCAAACGAAATATGGATGGAGAACGATTTAAGCTCGAACTGCTAGGCTTGCTACAAATGGAAGACCCAGTTGAGCGCTGCCGACAAATCGCACTACTTGCACCCAAGTACAGCATGGGAGCGGGGACGATCAGGGAGGCAATGTCGGCAATGAAACAGCAGACTCAAGTGCCAAAGACTGAAGTGCTCACGCTCGATGATTTGTTCGCTTCTGAGTCAGAAGCAATGGAATGGCTTGTTTCCGGTCTGTTGCCCGTAGGTGAAACCGTTTTACTATGTGCGTTACCCAAAGTTGGGAAAAGCAAAGTGGCGATCGATTTAGCGTTCTGCGTCGCCACGGGTGAAACTAAATTTTTGGGCCAAGAAACTAAGCAAGGCAAGGTACTACTAATTACGCCCGATGCCTCCAAACAGTCGCTCAAGCACGAACTAACCCAGCGGGGATTCCGAAGCCAAGACACCAAAAATCTGCACGTCATCCCTCGGTGGAGCATCGATCAACTGGCAGTGCTAGAAGCAGAGCTAGAAAACTTCCGCCCTGACCTAGTAGTTATTGATTCGCTTAAAAAAATTACCGCTGGCAAGGAAGTCAGCGAGAACAGCGCCGAATTTGCGGACAACATTATCGCCCTGAACGATATGCTGACTCGCTACCGCGCGGCTGGCATTTTGGTACACCACGCCAACAAAGGGAACGATGCAATAGGAGTCGAGCGAGCCCGAGGATCGACGGCGATAGTGGGTGCTTGCTGGGGAACGTGGATGCTCGATCGAATTCCCAAACCCGATCCAAATAATAAGAAACGGATGATTGTCGATCCTAAAGACCCTAAGCGAATTTTAACGGCAATGTCCCGCGACTCTGAAGGCACGACCCTTAATATCGAATTCAATGCCGAGAACAATTCATGGGAGTTCATGGGAGAAGTCGGGGTTGACGAACAAGAAGCACAGCAGCAGCAGTCTTACCGAGAGCGGATAACCAATGTGTTGCGAAACAATCAAAAAGAGCTATCTGGCTCTGAAATTATGGAGCTGCTGGGATTGACTCGGGAACAGCGTGGCAGCGTCTACAGCGAACTTAGCCGTATGGAAAATAAACGACTGATTAACAGCCGACCCGCACCTGGTGACAGACGATTTAATCTTTATTCTCTGTTGATTCCTACAACTGACACTGTGACAGTTGAAAACAAAAAACCATTACCCCCTCCCCCCCCCTTACTCACAGTGCCACTTGCTGACTATTCTTCTGAAAACCATACACAGCATAACTTTGAAGATAGTCAGCAGAATAGTCAGCAGATAGTCAGCAAAAATTCAGAGTGTGACAATGTAAAAACAACTGAATCTCTTACAGACAATGGCATTGAACCGATAGTCAGCAGGTTATCACTGTCACAGGGGGGGGAGGGGGTAGAGCAGTTTATAGACGCTGCAACTGTCACGCCACTCGATGTGGCAGTTGATAATCCCCTGACAGCAGAATTAATGGAACTTGACGCGGAAAAAATCCGAGATATTGCGTTAGTCTGGTGGCTCGAATATTATCCCGAACAAATGCAAACTTTAATCACTCAGATGTATGGTTGGGATGCACCAGGAAAGAAATACAATGTATCTACTATCGCCGCTTGGCTTGAGACGCAAGATGCTGTCGTGCGCGCTCGGATTGGAGAACTTTTGAACCGTTGCCCACGAATAGAATGACTCAAAAAATAGGTAGTTGCGAGCAGTTAAAGGGGCTGTTGTACTTACTTAACCAAGCGCTATCTAAAAGCTTGAAACATTCTTGAAATTACAACCTTACACATAAGCAAGGTCATGCAGTGCAATGAGGTAAATAGGGTGAGTAGCTGGAAATACTCTAGAAATAAGGAGAGGAGCATTACTCACAAGTTAAGCTAAAAGCACTATTGTCAATGAGTAAAATTACTCATGTTTGACCTGTTGACCCAATTAA
>NZ_JAUBOS010000039.1:0-52686 GCF_036700365.1 Microcoleus sp. w2-18bC1 | reverse complement strand
TTTTGGTAAAAATTGTAATCTCACACTTTTTTCATTATAACCGATAACTAATCAACTTATTTATTTTTCATTCCTTAGTCATAAAGAAATTAAATCAAGCCCGGTTATCTTTATCACTTTAGTTTAATGCAGTTTGTCGCGGTCGCGAACTAAGACTCTCTTAAATTTGGTCGATCGTACATTCTATTGAAACAACCACAGCGCTGTACCCTCCGGCTGTCAAAAGATACGTCAAAACCGCCCTCCTGCAGGGGTTTTAACCCCTATCGGAGAGCAGTTTTTCGGGTTAAGCGGACACTTATGTGCTGTGTCCATCCCCTACCTTCCAATCCTCCTTGTTAAGGGGGATTGGAAGAATCAGGGGAATCAATGAGTTTGATAATTTTCCTCAGTCCAGCAACGCGGCAGAGTTTCACCGGAAGGAAAGACTAAATTACTTTTTGGAAAAGTTGCTTTCTCTTGCTCTTCTTGACCAGCTTGATTTTTTCCCGACACTTCTTGTTTTGTAGGGCTGATTAAAGCATCTACATCGAGGATTTCAATCAAGTCGCCTGATTCTTTTTCTTGTAAAAGCATAGTTTCTCCGTGAAGGGTAAATGCGAGTTAGGGTTTGAGGACAACTTTGATGCAGTTGTCTTTTTTGTTTTTGAAAATGTCGTAGCCGTGGGGCGCTTCATCCAATTTCATTCGGTGCGTAATTACGAATGACGGGTCAATTTCGCCTTTTTGAACGCGATCGAGCAAAGGCCGCAAATAGCGGTGAACGTGCGTCTGTCCCATTTTCATGGTCAAGCCTTTGTTGAAAGCTGCACCTAATGGCACTTTGTCAACGAAGCCACCGTAAACGCCGGGAATTGACACTGTGCCACCCTTGCGACACGCGACGATTACTTGTCGCAGGGCCGTAGGTCGATCGCTCTCCAACCGCACGGCTTGCTTGGCTTTGTCGTACAAAGCGTCGAGACCGGTGCCGTGGGCTTCCATTCCCACCGCGTCGATGCAAGAGTCGGGTCCGCGTCCCCCCGTCATTTCGGTGACGGCTTCCCCGGCGTCTATTTCTTCGTAATTGATGACTTCAGCTTTGGCCGCGGCCGCCATTTGCAAGCGTTCCGGTACGCGGTCGATCGCAATTACTCGATCGGCCCCCAGCATAAACGCGCTTCTGATCGCAAATTGCCCGACTGGCCCGCATCCCCAAACTGCTACAGTATCCCCCGGCTGAATGTCGCAGTTTTCGGCCGCCATGTAACCAGTAGGAAAGATATCGGTGAGGAACAATACTTGTTCGTCCGAAAGTCCGTCGGGAATTTTTAAAGGGCCGACATCTGCAAACGGAACCCGCGCGTATTCTGCTTGGCCTCCTGCATAGCCGCCCGTTAAATGTGAGTAGCCAAACAGTCCCGCCGGGGAATGACCGAACATTTTTTCAGCCAGCCCAGCATTGGGGTTGGAGTTGTCGCACAGCGACCACAAATCGCGGTTGCAAAAGAAGCAACTGCCGCAAGAAATAGTAAAAGGAATGACGACGCGATCGCCCTTTTTTAAGTTCTTGACTTGGCTGCCGAGTTCGACTACTTCCCCCATGAATTCGTGCCCCATGATGTCGCCCGATTGCATTGTCGGGATGAAGCCATCGTAGAGGTGCAAATCTGAGCCGCAGATTGCTGTAGACGTGATTTTAACTATTGCATCGCGCGGGTTGATAATTGTTGGGTCTGGTACATTATCAACTCGCACATCATTTGCTCCGTGCCAGCAAAGAGCTTTCATTATTTCGTTCTCCTCTAGTTAACTACTAGCTAGCAGATTTTTGATGGTAAATCTTAAACTTACTACGCCGATTAATTACTAACTTGGATTTCTTTAATTTTAAGCATATAAAATATATTTTATCTCTATCCAAGGTATAATTTACAAATCTATCTTCCGGCTGTTTTCAATCACAAAAATGTAAAGTTTCTCCCCAGGCTAAAGTGCGGGAGATTTCACATTCTTCTGTTAAGCCCCAACAGTTATAGCAACCGCACCCGACTTTTAGAACGTTCTTAATTGCTGAAACCGTTGCCGAAGATTGCTTCTTCCTTTTCTCATAGATAACTAAAGCCTTTTTCCTTCTCTCCTAGATAACTAAAGCCTTTTTTCTTTTTCCTTCTTCCTTCTTCTTTCTTCCTTCAACATCTGCTATAACAGCTAACAACTACATAGCTGAGATTGTTTTTGTCGATCGGCGATTGCTAGTCTCTCACAATAGATAAAATATCCGCCGTAAGTCTCACTGGAGCGGCTGTTTTGACTCACATTAGATAAGTATTGACCTAAAACCTCTCAAGTAAAAGCGGGTTGATCGATTATTAAGTAGGATGCGTGAGTTTCGTATCGCTCAACACTCTTCACCAATATTGAGAATCACGCACCCTGCTTAAGGAGGATTAATCGTCAAATATTGTATCATTAGTTATAGCTAAAAGCCGAGCTTGCGCTAAAGTTGTTAAAGATTAAAATTTATCGATCGCCTTTTATGCCTTACACTGCATCTACCCCAACAGACCCCACTCAACCCAACATCCGCAATGCCGACCACCGCCTACTAGAATTCACCAAGCTGACGCCGATGATGCAGCGGTATGTGGAAGTGAAAGAACAGTATCCCCACGCACTTTTATTGTTTCGAGTTGGAGATTTCTTTGAGTGTTTTTTCCAAGATGCAGTTACTATTTCGCAGGAATTAGAACTTGTTTGTACTAGCAAAGAAAGCGGCAAGGAAATTGGCAGAGTGCCGATGACAGGAGTGCCGCACCACGCCCTCGATCGCTACACTTCAATGTTAGTAGAAAAAGGGTATGCTGTGGTAGTTTGCGATCAAGTTGAAGATGCCTCGATTGCTGCTAAAGAAGGTCGTCAAGTCAAGCGAGAAATTACCCGCATTCTCACTCCAGGAACCTTGACTGATGACGGAATGCTCAAACCCAGGCAAAATAATTTTTTAGCAGCAATTGTGATAGCAGGGGAACATTGGGGATTGGCTTATACAGATATTTCTACGGGAGAATTCGTCACTACCCAAGCAGACACTTTAGAACAATTAACCCTTGAATTGCTGCGCTTGCAGCCTTCGGAAGTCTTGGTACCGACTAATGCGCCGGATTTGGTGACTATGTTGAGGCCCGGAGAGAAATCCGAGCATTTGCCCGATTGTTTGCCGAATTCATTCTGCTATTCTTTGCGATCGCAAATTCCGTTTACTTTGCCCGAAGCAAAACAGAGAATCCTGCAAAAATTCAAAGTGCGATCGCTTGAAGGTATGGGATGCGGCCATTTGCCCCTCGCAGTGCGCGCCGCCGGCGGTTTGTTGCAATATCTCGAAGAGACTCAAAAGGAAAAAGCAGTTTCTTTGCAAAGATTGCACACTTACACTCTCACCGATTTTCTCATACTCGACTACCAAACCCGCCGCAATCTCGAAATTACTCAAACAGTGAGAGATGGGGTTTTTCACGGTTCGCTGCTGTGGGCGATAGACAAAACCAGCACCGCAATGGGAGGCCGCGCTTTGCGCCGCTGGGTTCTGCAACCTTTGCTCAACATTAAAGGCATTAGCGCTAGACACGACACGATCCAAGAATTAGTAGAAAATAACGGTCTGCGCCAAGATTTTCAGCAGTTGCTGCGCCAAATTTACGACATCGAAAGACTGACAGGCCGCGCGGGTTCTGGAACAGCTAGCGCGCGGGATTTGGTTGCTTTAGCTGATTCTCTCTCGAAACTGCCGGAATTAGCCTCGATCGCAGCCCAAGGGCGATCGCCCTATTTGAAAGCGCTGCAAAATGTACCGCCAATTCTCGAAGAATTAGCAAGTAAAATTCACGCTCATTTAGTTGATGAACCGCCGATTCATTTAAAAGAAGGAGGTTTGATTCGATCGGGAATCAATCCCATGCTAGATGAAATGCGCCACACTGCATCAGCAGACCAAGAATGGATTGCAAATTTAGAAGCAACTGAGAGAAAACGTACCGGAATTTCTAATCTAAAAGTTGGCTACAATAAAGCTTTCGGCTATTACATTAGCATTACCAAATCGAAAGTAGACCAAGTGCCGAAGGACTACACCCGCAAGCAAACTCTCACCAATGAAGAACGTTATAGCACTGAAGAATTAAAAGAAAGGGAAGTGCGAATTCTGACAGCGCGGGAAGATTTAAATCAATTGGAATACGATATTTTTGCTAAAGTGCGATCGGAGGTAGGAGAACACGCCGAAATTATTCGCAACGTTTCCCGCGCCGTGGCGGCGGTCGATGTTTTGTGCGGTTTAGCAGAAGTAGCAGTTTACCAGAATTACTGCCGCCCAACTATGACAGAAAGTCGGGAAATTAAAATTATTGAAGGTTGTCATCCTGTGGTGGAAAAGTCTTTGCCGCCGGGATTTTTTGTACCTAATTCTGCTTTTTTGGGCCGGGAAGAATCGCTAAACCGCCCAGATTTAATTATTTTAACCGGGCCGAATGCTAGCGGGAAAAGCTGCTACTTGCGGCAGGTGGGTTTGATCCAGTTAATGGCGCAGATGGGCAGTTATGTGCCGGCGAAAGCTGCGAGTTTGGGAATTTGCGATCGTATTTTTACCCGCGTCGGCGCAGTAGATGATTTGGCAACTGGTCAGTCTACGTTTATGGTGGAAATGAACGAAACTGCAAATATTCTCAATCATGCGACGCCGCAATCATTGGTTTTATTAGATGAAATTGGCAGAGGAACGGCAACCTTTGACGGACTTTCGATTGCTTGGTCTGTGGCAGAATATTTAGCAACTGAGATTCGGGCGCGGACAATTTTTGCGACTCACTATCACGAGTTAAATGAGTTAGCTTCTATTTTAGATAATGTCGCAAATTATCAGGTTACAGTGAAAGAGTTGCCGGATCAAATCGTATTCTTGCACCAAGTTCAGCCGGGAGGTGCTGACAAATCTTACGGAATTGAAGCGGGGAGATTGGCCGGTTTGCCGCCGTCGGTGATTGACAGGGCGAGACAGGTGATGAAGCAGATTGAGAAACATAGCAAAATTGCGATCGGGCTAAGAAAGGGTGTTAAAAAAAATGGTAAAAAAGAGTCTGATGGCGAACAGTTGGATATTTTTGATGATTGAAATTTCCGGTGGTAAAAAAAGTTTGTAGTAACTTATATATTGCACCATTTTCAATAAGCCTTTCAGGGGCGGACAGGATGCCCACCCCACAAGAAAATTAAATTTTTGTGGCACAGGCATCCTGCCTGTTCTTGAGCATGTTGCAATATCTCAGTTACTACTTTTACAACAAACCAGGAACGCTGCAACAACTCTAACGTCCATTTTGCAACTTTCTTACCTCTTTGTGTACGCTCATCCCAATTTCCAAAGCCTCATTTAGCAATCGGCCATATTCAGTCGCCCGATCGCTCACATCCACCGCCATCAAAGCAGCTAAATTACTTTCAATATTAGCAAATAGCTCGTAACGGCGACCGATAAACTGCTGATTTTCTCTGAGAATTTTTTCTGTTTTCAAAGCACAGACTAAACTTTCTCTAGTGATTTTTAATGCTTCAATTGCATCTCCTCGGTTAATTAAATTGGCTTGTAAATTGCCAGCATCCGTTAGGCGATCGATAATATCTAAAGCCTGAATCACCTCATGATACTTCTCAACTTCATCCAGCAGACCCGCTAGCGTTGCCAGAGGTTTTGCCTTAACCCATTTATAGACATTCCAAGCAACAGTAATCGCCAGCGACCAACCCAAAGTTAGTTGTAAAACACGGACAAATATGTCTGAATCGCTAAATAAACCAACATTATGTTTATTAGCCAGTAAAGCAACAGGCAGCGAAACAACTAATGTCACGCAAAATATCAGCAACTCATTCACCAAAATAGAAAACAGCTTTTTGCCGTCCCGGAGTGCAGCAGGTCTGTAAAAATCTGCTGCAAAACCGTCGCTCAAAGCTATTCCGCTCAAATCCTCCAACTCCTTCTCAGAAATTTTTAACTGTTCCAAATCCGCTTGTATCACTCTTCAAAATCTCCTTTAATTGGGATTAATTACGATCCTCCCAGAGACATAATTGATTGCCACAGACTCATATAAAAATTGCTTTCTCGGTCTCGGAACAGTTGAAAAGCCATTCCCGGCGACCCCAAAAATGGTCTCAGCGTCCATCCCAACTGAGTCCCAACAAACGCATAAAGTCCCAACCAAAAGCGCAAAATATTTAGCCTGATGTCTTTGCCTTCCGCATCTTGTTCTGACAGAAAGTGCATTCCTTGATAAATGAAACTTACTCCCAAAAATCCTGTGATTGCCATTATAGCAACATTCAGCAACAGATAAAAATTGTAATTGGTACTGCTTATGAGGAAAAACAAACTAACAGGTGCAAATCCAAACAGCAAAACGCTAATCATCGCCATCGCTGTCATCAACAATGTCAAATACTGCTCAAAAGTTCGTTTTGAACCAAACATGACATTAAAAAAGTACAGTGTGGGAAAGCAGATAATCAGCGTCAGCAAGTAAAGTGCTGGCAACTTAATTGCTGAAACCAGACATTGCATCCACGTACTAGAGGCACCTAATATTGCTCCGTAAATGCCAAAAAATACGGTACTAGAAATCAACAAACCGAAAATTTTAGATTTGAGCTTGACACCTTGGCGAATTTCTTCGAGAAACTGTTGCCGTTCCCGTAGCAAATACATTACTACTGAAAAATATTTCACGGGTTCTCCTTGTGACTGATGCGACTCCGAATCAGTCATAACTCAAGCTGAGTGCGCTCGGCAAGCTTGTCAAATCAGGGCACTCTATGTTAACCCATTATTCTTGTACCCAGCTCACCACAAGGTGAGAGGTGGAGGCGTTTTGAGAGATACTTGCAAAGCTAAACGGCTCAAACTGAATACAGTTATGCTTTGTATTCAATTTGTATTCATTCGTCTCCAAATTGTCTCCACAAAGGGCGATGGGGTAGTCATTTGATACTCAGTTTGGTCGTTCCGTAGTCAAATCGTAGTCATTTTGTATCCAATTTCTAGTCAATTTCTAGTCAACTAGACCCCTCGCAAACCGAAAAAAGCAGCAATAAAAAACCTCAAACCGTTGATTTCTAGTTGGTTTGAGGTTTTTATAGGCGCAAGCGGGCAGCGGGAATCGAACCCGCATAGTTAGCTTGGAAGGCTAAAGTTTTACCACTAAACTATGCCCGCGCACAGAAACTAAACATACCACACGTCTCTGGGAATTGCAATAGGCCTGTGCAAAATTTTTGAATACCTCCCTCCCGCTGGCTGAATCGGGACTTGCGACCCGATCGCGCCTACAATCCCCGTCTCCCATGCAGGGTAAGACTTTACGGGTGGAAATAATCGTAAATTTGCTGCGCCAGACGCGGGCCAATCCCAGAAACTTCTGCCAACTGTTCGGGAGTTGCTAAACGGAGATAGTCGATCGACCGAAAATGTGCCAACAATTGTTTTTGTCGGTGGTGTCCCAATCCGGGAATTTCATCAAGGCGCGATCGCTTCATTCTCTCGCTTCTTCGATCCCGGTGAAAACTCACAGCAAACCTGTGCGCCTCATCCCGCACCCGGCGCAATAATTGTACCCCAGGCTGCTCAGAATTAGTTGGCAGCGGCAAAGATTCCCCCGGCAAAAATATCTCCTCTCGCTGCTTTGCCAAACTGACAACGCGCAACTCTTCTAGCAAATTCATCTCCCGCAAAACAGCCACAACTGCTGACAGTTGACCTTTGCCACCATCTATCATAATTAAGTCGGGTTTGTCGGAGATAGTATGAGAAACGGAGGATAAATTGCTGAGTTTTTCCGGTTCTTCTAACTGGCTAAATCCATCTTCCATCTTCCCTCTTTCTTCTTCCTTCACTCCTCGGAATCGGCGACCGATAACTTCTGCTAAACTAGCAAAATCATCAGAATGACCCGATTTAATTTCAGGATTTTTAATTTTGTAATGGCGGTAGTGTTGATTAGCCGGCAAACCGTCAATAAATACGACGCGGGAAGCTACGGCGTCAGAACCTTGAATGTGAGAAATATCGTAACCTTCAATGCGGCGAGGAACTTCTGGCAAATCGAGAATTTCTGCTAAATCTTCCATTGCTTGAGAATTGCGATCGCTCAATCTTTGCATTCTCGCCAATTCATACTCAGCATTGCGTTCCACCATCTCAATCAATTCTGCCTTAGTTTGCCGCTGTGGCGTCAAAATCGTAACTTTTCGCCCCTTACGATTGCTCAACCAATCTGCTAATATTTCCGCTTCTGGCAATTCGTACTGCACTGAAATTTCGCTGGGAATTTCTACAGATTCGACATTTTGATAGTGTTCTTCCAACACTCGCTGCAAAATCGCTCCGGCCTCTACCCCCCCTCGTTCCCCCCCTTGCCAAGGGGGGGAGGAAATAGAAAGTTGAGATAACTCTTGCTCCCCCTTTGCAAGGGGGGGTTGGGGAGGTATTTCCGCCATAAATCCCAATCTTCCGACCAATTGACCAGCGCGAATTTGAAACAATTGAACGCAAGCGTGCTGGGTGTCGGCCGCAAGTGCGATCGCATCTCTGGAAACCGTATCGTCTGGCAAAGAGACTTTTTGACCCGCACTTAAAGACTGCAAACCCTTAATTTGGTCGCGAATGCGCGCCGCAGTTTCAAAGTTTAAATCTTCGGCTGCCTCTTCCATTTGGGGTTCTAAAATATCGAGCAATTCCTGAGTCCTTCCCTGGAAAATCATCGCTACTTTTTGGATGATTTTTCGGTATTCCTCCGGCGAAGTTAAGCCTTGACAAACGCCAACGCAGCGCCCGATGTCGTAGTTGAGACAGGGACGGTCTTTAAACAGCGGTTGAGGGCGCTGCCGCAGGGGGAAAATTCGCTTAATTAAATGTAGCGTACTCCGCAGCGCCCCTGTATCGACGTAAGGGCCGTAATAGCGGTCTTTTGCACTACCGGCGCGGCGTTTGCGGGTGATAAAAATGCGCGGGTATTCCTCCGACCAAGTTATGCACAAATAAGGATATTTTTTATCATCTTTGAGGAGGACATTAAAGTAAGGTTGGTGCTGTTTTACGAGGTTTGCTTCTAATGCTAAAGCTTCCGCTTCTGTATCGGTGGCGATGAATTCAATTTCGCGCACTTGCTGCACCATCATCGCGATGCGGGGACTGAGATTTTGGCTTTCGCGGAAGTAGGAACGGACGCGGTTTCGGAGTTTTTTTGATTTGCCGATGTAAAGGATGCGATCGCTCTCGTCTCGCATTAAATATACACCAGGAACCGCCGGAATTTCTTTGAGGCGACTTTCTAGGCGTTCCGAGTCTTTAACTAACGGCAGAGTTTTTGTGGATGGCATTGCAAGCTATCTCAGCAAAATAGAGACTGATTGTACACTCTTTTATTTTACCTTAATTGTGCCGATTTTTACTGGTGCTACCGTCGCAAAACCCACCTACTACACTTTAAAATCAGTTACAATATCTGAGATAAAAACTTGCGCGTGCGTTCTTCCTTCGGATTCTGAAAAAACTCTTCCGGCTCAGCTTCTTCAACTAAAACGCCGCCATCCATCAATACAATGCGATCGGCAACTTCGCGCGCAAACCCGACTTCGTGAGTCACCACCACCATTGTAATTCCTGTTTGAGCCAAATTTCGCATTACATCTAAAACTTCCCGCACCATCTCCGGGTCTAATGCTGATGTCGGTTCATCAAACAGCATGATTTTAGGCTGCATGGCTAGAGAACGTGCAATAGCGACCCGCTGCTGCTGTCCTCCAGACAACTGTCCGGGATATTTTTTTGCTTGTTCTAAAATCCCCACTCTTTCTAACAATTGCATCGCCACTTCTTCAGCTTTTTTCTTGGGCCAGCGGCGCACCCATACTGGGGCTAGCATGACGTTTTGCAAGACTGATAAGTGGGGAAACAGGTTGAATTGCTGAAACACCATTCCTACTTCGCGGCGAATTGTCTCGATGTTGCGTAAGTCGTGGGAAAGTTCGATTCCGTCGATCGTAATTTTACCTTGTTGGTATTCTTCTAATGCGTTGAATGTGCGAATAAACGTCGATTTTCCAGAACCAGAGGGCCCCATTACGACAACCACTTCACCTCGGTTTACGGTCATGCTGACGCCGCGCAGTACGTGAAATTGCCCGTACCATTTGTGGACGTTTTCTGCTACGATTACTTGTTCTGGGGTTGTGGGTTTAGTTTCCATAGTTTTTTGTTTTTAAACCGCTGATGAATGCGGATGAACGCAGATTTGTTTTACCTTTGACCTACCCCTAAAGTTCGCTCTATTTTGCGGCTGGCTAATGACATTGAGTAGCAAAATATCCAATAAATAATCCCGACGAATATGTAAACTTCGGCGTATCTGCCGATATAGGAAGGATTTGCTAAAACGGCGCGGGATATTCCGATTAATTCTAACATTCCGAATAGAGACAGCAGGGATGTATCCATAAATAATCCGATGAATTGACCGCCGATCGCCGGAATGACTATTCGCAGTGCTTGAGGCAGTACAATTAAAATTGTGAGTAGGGGTGTATTGAGTCCGATCGACCTTGCTGCTTCTATTTGTCCCCTGGGCACTGCCTGCAAGCCACCGCGCACGTTTTCCGCCAAGTATGCCGCACTAAATAAGGTTAATCCAGCAATGGCTCTAATTACTCTATCCAATTTCGGATATTCCGGTGGCAAAAAGAGTTGCAGCATCACTTGACCTAAAAACAAAATGCCAATTAATGGTAAACCGCGAATAATTTCAATGTATAATGTTGATAACAGTCTTACAACTGGCAAAGAACTTTGTCTCCCTAGTGCTAGTAATACTCCCAAAGGAAAGGAAAGCACAATACTAATAACTGCTAAAAACAGCGTCAATACTAAACCGCCCCAATCATTTGTTGATACTTCTGTCAAACCCAACCCGCCTTTAATTAGCCACAAAACTATTGGGAAGGAAAGAAGCCAAATTGCAGGCATCCAGCCCATGATTTTTGGGTGAATTTGCCTGCCGATGGCATAGCTGGCGGCGCCTGCGATAATAATCCCTAAGAGGTAGATGCGAGAGGTGAGGTCGATCGGCGAAATGACCGCACCCACAACCGCAGCACCGAGTATAATTAGTAAAGGCGGATTCCAAAGACGTTCTTGCCGCTGAATGTTTCCCCAAGTTAATCCTCCCAACAAGGCAATTAGGGCCGTTACTATCCACAGCCGCCAGTAGGATTCGCTGGGAAATCTGCCGGCGAAAAATAGCGGCAAGTTCGCTTCTAATACGCGCCATTGAGCTTTTGTTGTTGCCCAAACGATAATTCCTTTAATAGTTTGGAAGGCGATAATGAGGCAAACTACTGTGAGAATGCTGTTGTACCAGGTACTAAATAAATTTTTGCGCGCCCAATTCCAAGGGGTAGGCGATTCGGTGGCTGGGGGCGGTAATATGGGTATTGTTTCCATCAGTTTTTAGTTATTATTAATTTCTAATGCTGTTCGCTAAGATTCCTAAAATTTTATTCACATCTCTCAAGTAATATTCACCTAAATCAATTTCAATAATTTGTTCTTGCAACTTCAGGAATTTCCAGATAGTACCTGTAGTAACAGTGCCATAAATCGCAGGAATTTCGTTGCCTTCACGTTCATTAAATATTCTAGCAGCCAACATTTCTGCTACGCACTGTCCCAATCCGCCATTGATATTTTCCTTCTTGGCTTCTACAATGATGATTATTGGCGCTCTAACAATTAGTAACTCTGGGGAATGACTGATCAGAAAATCGCAACTTCCATTTAATCCTTTTTCAACATCTACTGTAAAGTCTATTCCCGAAAACAAACTAATTTCCAAGTTTAACTGTTTTCTAAGGTCGATCAAAATCGGTGCGATAATCATTTCAGATCGAGCTTTTTCAGTGTTGCTGCTCAAGGCTAACGGTATATTATCTTTAAGAATTTCGGCAAGTAATGTACTCGACTCTAATTCTGATACAGCAGCGAACATATCAATCTTATCGGAAATCGTTAAATCAAAATTTTTAGTTACTCGGTCTAAGCTAAAGTCACTGTATGCCATTTAACGCGCTCTACTTTTATTCCAAATAAAATAGATTAAATCTCAACTATTTACCTTTCCTTGATTTGTACAGTTTTATTGTACCAATTCATGAACAGAGAAACTATCAAACTAATTGTTAGGTATGTTACCATGATAATTAACATTGCTTCGATCGCCCGACCGGTCTGATTCAACGTCGGAGAGCCCACCACAAAATAAACGTCGGGATAAGCAACCGCAACCGCTAAACTCGAATTCTTAGCTAAATTCAGATACTGACTGGTTAAAGGCGGCACAATCACCCGCAAAGCTTGTGGCAAAATTACCATCCGCATCATTGTTCCCGACTTCAGCCCTAAAGACTTTCCCGCTTCCCACTGGCCTTTCGATACTGACTGAATTCCGGCCCGCACAATTTCTGCAATGTAACTGCCAGTATACAAGCTGAGTCCTGTCACCAAGGCGGCAAATTCTGGAGTGAATTTTAATCCTCCTTCGAGTTGCAATGCTGGTGTCAAGCGCGGAACATCTAGACGAAAAGGCAGATTTTTGGTGATAATCAAAGCTAAGATTGCACTCATCCCGATCGCACCTAGAGCCCAAAACAACTGTCTTCCCGGCTTAGCTTCTTCCAACATCACCCGCGCCCGCCACATCCACAGCCCAGCGGCAGCCAAAACTCCGACAGTTAGCAAAATCAACCAAATCGCAAAACCCGGCAAAGCCACAGGCCAAGGTACAGCAATGCCGCGATTTGTCAAGTAAATCGGCCCGCGTAACTGCGGGTTGTCTTCCAGTTTGGGCAGGGAAATGAAAACTGCAAAATACCAGAAAAATAATTGCAGCAATAACGGCGTATTTCGCAAAATTTCCACATACAAACCAGCCAAACTTCGCAGCAGCCAATTGTCGGAAAGGCGCGCAATCCCTACCGTCAAACCCGCAACTGTTGCGAAAATAATGCCGATACCCATCACCCGCAGCGAGTTGATTAAACCGACTAAATAAGCTTGTCTGTAACTGTTAGCGGGACTGTAGGGGATTACACTTTCACCGATGTCAAAGGATGCTTGGGAATTGAGAAAATCAAATCCAAATGCAATCCCCAGTTGCGAGTAATTGGCGCCCAGATTGTCCCCGAGAATGGCGATAACAACTATTACTAAAATTAGGGCGATCGCCTGTCCGGCTATTTTCCAGAAGCGATCGTCCCGCAGCAGTTTTGATATATCTTTAAATTTGGGCAATTTCTGCGATTTGCCCGGTAGAGGTTCTGGGTTCATAACTGTTTAATTTAGAGCGAACTATACCTAACTTTAGCCAGCCTAAAATATCTTGTAGGGTGCGCCTAACAAGCACCTTAAAAGTCTGCTAGGCGCGGAGTACCTTCCTGTCTAAAATATCTTGTTGGTTAACTGTTAACAGTCAACAGTCAACGGTCAACAGTCAACAGTCAACAGTCAACAGTCAACAGTCAACAGTTAACTAAAATTAACGGAACGGCGGCGAGTAAAGCAAACCGCCATCTTTCCAGAGTCTGTTTTGACCGCGTTCTAACTTAAGTGTACTTTTGGGGCCGAGGTTGCGATCGTAGATTTCCCCGTAATTCCCCACTTTCTTAACAACGCGGACAGCGTAGTCGTTCGGGAGTCCCAAACCTTTACCTAAATCTCCTTCTGTTCCTAGCAAACGTTTGACGTTCGGATCTGTAGTGCTTGCCACTATTTTGTCTACATTTCCTGAATTAATTCCCAAATCTTCAGCTTCAATCGCGGCGAAAATAATCCATCTCACCGCGTCCGACCATTTAGGATCGCCGCTTTTCACCGCTGGGGCTAACGGTTCTTTTGACATCACGATCGGCAAAACAACATTATTCTCGGAATTCGGCAGAGTTGTCCGCTTAGAAACAAGTTGCGATCGATCGGCAGTAACACCTTGACAGCGACCTTCTTGATAAGTCGCAAAGGTAGCATTCACATCTTCAAACACCACAGGAGTGTATTTAATTCCTAATTTTCGCATTTGGTCAGACAAATTTTGTTCGGTGCTCGTACCTGTCTGCACGCAGATAGATTTGCCCGCAAAATCTTTTAAACTTTTGATGCCACTATCTTTTTTGACCATGATGCTTTGAGAGTCATAAAAGATCACCGGGGCAAATTCCAGTCCGGTAGTGCTGTCGCGACTCGCGGTGTAGGTAGTATTTCGGCTGAGAATGTCGATTTCTCCCGCCTGCAAAACTGTAAATCTATCTTTAGCGTTGAGTTTTCGGTACTCGACTTTTTCGGGATCGTCAAATATTGCTGCCGCGACAGCCCTGCACACATCCACGTCCAGTCCGGAATATTTGCCTTTTTCGTCTACAAAGCTAAAACCCGGCAGTTCGCCGCTGATGCCACAAATCAGTTTGCCGCGGCTGACAATTGTATCTATCCGGCTGGAACCTTGTTGCGAGTTGCCACCTGCCGCAGTTGTTGCTGTTGTTTGTCCGCTTTGTGCCGATCGATCCCTACAAGACGCCAACGGTGCCACAAACAACACACTTGCTAGCAGCAGAAATCCCCATTTACGCATAAATTTTAATAGAACGCTTTCCTGACAATCCTACCTTGTAGCTGTCAGAACTGTGGCGATCGGCGATCTACACAGCTTCCGGTTTCAAATTAGCCGTTCTGCATCCGTTGCTGCACTGCGGCAACTGCACCGACTACCCGCCTGTTTTTTTTTGAGCAAACTGGGAACCCAGAGTTAGAAACCCGGTTTCTGGCTGAAGGCCTGGTCGTCAAACCTAAGATTTATCCTTGAAACCCGGTTTCTTTTCGGCTATTTCTGCCCAGCGCAAGGGCTCATCGCCTTTCCCTGGAATATTTATCCGATTTTGATTGAATCCGCTCACAGTAGCTCTGGGGCTAGCCGCTGCTCAGCTAAATCGCGGATTAGGGAAAGCCGAGACTGGATGTATTCGTCCAACAAATCTGCTTCTTTGCCATTAAGCGCAGAGTTCGTCTTTAACTGCTTTAGCAGCCACTGTACCAAGGTCGCATCGTCTAAATTGACTAACAGAGTAGCTTGGGTGGTCTCAATTAATGACCAAAGTTGGCGTAACATGACTGGAGTCATAAAACCTCGTTGAGCGTAAATACGCACTTAATGGGCGGGGATAGCGAAAAGCTGGTCTTGGTGTCTCAAGCCGATCGACGAAAAGCACCCTTAGAGCGATCGGCTTAATGATTATTTTATATTTGACCACAATAACTTAATGCAGTAGTGTCACAAGTTACAACACACAAGATGTTATAAGAGTTCCCAATTCCTTCACATTCAGATAAACATCTTGATAAAAGATTAACAATCTTTACACGCGCTCGCTCGCGAGGGCTGCCAAGAGCTGTCCGGGATCGGGCCCGATAGCCCGGTTCAAAAGAAAATTGATAGATTACTCAGTAGCCACAAACTTTTCAACCCCCGCCAGAATTATTTCTAATTCAGCGATGATTTTTGTAGCCCCCTCCAAATCATTAGATTCAGCCAGACTTTGAAGCTGATCTGCCATATCGGGCATTAACCGCACCGCCGCCGTAGCGCTGACACCTTTAATTTGATGAGCGTGGCGGGCCAGTGTCTCCATATCTGCCGATGCTATCGCCCCCTTAGCAGCTTCTAAATAACTACCAGTATCCACCACAAAAGCTTGCAGTATTTCCCGCTCAAACTCTAAATCAGCGCCCGAAATTTCGTGCAAACGTGCCATATCGACTACCGATTCGATATCGGGATCAGAGTTTAGAAGTTCCTCGCCATTAAACTTGGGAGTTTCAATTTTTAGCTTGGCCGACCAATTTTCTAGTACAGATTTTAACTTTTCGATCGAAATAGGTTTGCTAATATAATCGTCCATGCCCGCCGCCAGACATTTTTCCCGATCGCCCTTCAAAGCATTCGCCGTCATTGCAATCACCACCGTCTTTTGATGCGACTCCATCTTCCCAGCAGCATCTGCCGCTTCCCGGCGGCGCAATTCCAGCGTTGCTTCATAACCGTCCAAAACCGGCATCTGACAGTCCATCAACACAATGTCATACTTTTTCAGGGCAACCATAGATAGCGCCTCTGCACCGTTATTGGCTACATCCGCAGTACATCCCAAAACTCTGAGTTGATTGAGACCAACTTTTTGATTGATTGGAGTATCTTCAACTAACAAAATCTTTAAACTTGCTAACTCCCGGTTGTCAATAGCCGAGGCTCGATTGGACGTTGGATTTACCTGCGACTCATCAATCAGCGTCATCGGGGCGATCGCATTCGCCAAGCAATCAAATAGTCGGTGAGCTTTCACAGGTTTAGTTAAATACCCGCTAAAACCGCTATCTACCAAGCGTTTCGCCTCTGCAAGCTGATTCATTGAAGTCAGCACCACCCAATGCGTCTGCTGCATTGCCGGCTCAGAAATCCTCAAGCGTTCGAGACTTCCCGCCACCATTTCCGGCAACTGAATATCAACCAAAACGATATCGTAAGGGGAATTAAGGCTAACAGCTTTGTACAGAGATGCGATCGTCATCCAACCGTTCTCAACCTCCTCCACCTCCATTCCCCACAAAACAGCCATTCTCACTAGCACTTTTCGCACTGTCGGCTTATCGCTGGCAACTAACATTTTTCGCCCCGCCAGCACCGTTTCAAAATTCACTTCGCACGCTGTGCCTACAGCGGTTAAATTTTCCGTAACTGTCGGCACAGTAAACCAAAAAGTCGAGCCTTGGCCAGGGGTACTTTCCACACCGATTTGCCCACCCATTAATTCCACCAACTCCTTAGAAATAGCTAGCCCCAAACCTGTCCCACCGTATTTTCTTGTCGTAGAGGCATCAACTTGAGTAAAAGATTGAAACAGCTTTTTTTTGTCTTCGGGAGCAATCCCAATTCCTGTATCTGTGACTTTAAACAGCAGGAGCATCGAGTCATTGTTTTCTATTTTTAACGGTTCGATATTCTCTAAAATTTTCTGATTATCGCTGGCTGCCAACAACCCAGGATTACTAGCATTAGCCACCTCAATTACTACTTCTCCTGCTTCTGTAAACTTAATAGCATTGTTGATCAAATTAGTGAGAATTTGCCGCAACCGCGCTGCATCACCTTTAATTTGCACCGGCACGTCGCTGTCAATCAGTGCCACCACTTCTATACCTTTTTCTTGTGCGGGAGTTGCCAACAAGTCCAGCACTTCATTCACACAGATACTGAGGTTGAATTCGATTGTTTCTAAGCGCATTTCTCCTGCTTCCAGTTTGGAGAGATCCAGAATATCGTTAATGATGGAGAGTAAATTTTGGCCGCTGAGTTTCAGCGTCTGTACAAAGTCAAGCTGTTCGGGAGTAAGATTCGTTTTCAGCAGCAAATCAGTCATCCCCATCACTCCATTCATCGGAGTACGGATTTCGTGACTCATATTTGCTAAAAATAGCGACTTCATTCGAGATGCTTCTAGGGCTGCTTCTCGGGCCTGCTGCGCTTGTTCAAAAAGAGTAGATTGCTGAATGGCGATCGCCAACTGCACGCTCAACCTTCCCAGCAAATCCATCTCAGAATCAGTCCAAACACGCGGAGCGCTGCACTGATGGGCAATCAGCAATCCCCACAACCGATTTTGACTCGTTTCCAAACTCCTTTCCGGCAGTTCAATGCGAGTTTCCGGCGAATATTCTGCTACCAACCCCTGACTTTCATCGCCTATAAAAATTGGTACAACTAAATTAGCCCTTACCTGCAAACTAGCAAGTAAATCTCGGTGTTCCTCGCTCAAATTGGCCGTATAAATATCTGCCATTGTTTGAATCGTTCCTGCACTGTACAGCCATACAAAACTTTCCCCAAAGGATGTTCTTTGAACTTTTCTGCCCAGCAGGGGCATCCAATCATCTCCTACAGATTCCACCACCACAACCGCTGTTTCCTCGGACTCAAAACGATAAATTACCGTGCGGTCAGTTGCCAGCAACTGTCGCACTTCGTGTACAGCAGTGCTCAGAGTTTGAGTGAGGTTAAGAGACTGCCGGACTCGCTGGGCGATCGCCGAAACCAGCCGTTCTTGTTCTGCTTGTTCCCGCAGCATTCTCTCAGCTTGCTTGCGTTCGGTGACATCGCGAATTACCGCAGCAAAGCACAGCGGTTCGGTGGTTTGAGGGTGCTTGACCAGAAAAGCATTCATCACAACATCAATGGGTTGTCCGTTGCCCAAGTGCTGCATTTGACCTTCGCCTTGCCACTGGCCATGACTGATAATTGTTGGTAAAATCTCTTGACTGAATTTCTGTTGAAAATAGGGCCCAATATAATCCCAAATCTCCGTATGAAGCACAGCCGAAAGATTCTCTACACCCACCAGTTTTCGTCCGGCTTCATTGACAAACAGCGTTTTGCCTTTTAGGGTAGCCATACCGATAAAATCGCTGCTGTTTTCAATCAGCGACACAAATTTTTGCCGTTCTTCTTCTCCTTTTTTGCGTTCGGTAATGTCCCGCTTGACGCAGACATGACAAATTACATCGTCGGCGTTGTTAATCACAGAGTATGCCGCAACGTCGATCGCCAGCGTCTGACCTTTTTTAGTGGAGTTAGTAATTTCGCCCCGAAAACTTCCTGTTTTTGCTAAACTTTGGGCAATTGCCAAAAAGCGATCCCCCGCCACCAGCGGCGAAGCTTCTGCTTCTAATTCCGCGTCTGTGTATCCTAGAAGCGTTTGGTGAGCAAGATTTTGTTCGAGGAAAAACCCGTCAGCATCGATAATGACGATCGCATCATTGGAGTTTAAAAATATTTCTCGGTAAAGCTTTAGTTTTTCCTCAGCTCGCTTGCGTTCGGTGATGTCTCTTTTGACACTTACATAACAAACGACATCCCCAGCATCATTTAAAACCGCAAAAGCCGAAACCTCCACCTCAACTATTCCCATTTGCCCAGCCTTAATACAAGTCATTTCGCCTCGGTAACTCCCCGAAGTGGCCAAGCTTTGCAGCACCGACGCAAATGTCTGTTCTCCCATGTGAGTGGCAGGCGTTTTTCCCCACAATTTTGACGCGCTGTGACCCAGCAAAGCCGTGTGAGCTTGATTTGTTTCTAAGTAATAGCCTTCGGGGTCTAAGATCGCGATCGCATCGTTGGATTTTAAAAAGATTTGTTGATAAAGTTGCAGCTTCCGTTCAGCTTGTTTCCGGGCGCTAATATCCGTGAACAAGCCGTAGTAAACTATCTCCCCCGATGCTTGGAATTCTGGCTGGGAAGCTCCTTGCACCCATTTAAGTTTTCCTGACGGAGTGACAATTCTTCCTTCCCACCGCCAAGGCTGCAAATTTTCAGCAGAAAGCGTCACCGAGTTAAGAAAATCATCTCGATCTTCGGGATGAATCATGTCAACAATTACATTAAAATCCTGCTGAGCAGCCTCTGGTTCTATTTCATACAATTCTCGGCAGCCCGCGCTCACAAACGAGAAGGCCATCGAGCCATCTGGATGTAAGTCAATTTGATATACCGTACCCGGTACGCTAGCAGTAATTTTTTGCAGTTTGGCTTGGCTTTGATTCCTGGCTTCCTCTGTGGCTTGCAATTGACCAATCTCTCTAGACAAACCCACAACCCCAAATATATTACCCTCTGCATCGTATAGCGGCAATTTTTGCGTATCAAAGACGTGCTGTTTTCCGCCTTCAAAGACGATCGCCTGGTAGGGATTGCGAACCCTCTCCCCAGCCAGCACAGCTCGATCTTCCTCGCGGATGCCCCTAATTGAGTTGTTGCGATCGCCAAATACTAATTCGGCTGAAAACCCTAATTCAATATCATCTTTGCCGATAATTTCCTCAACATTTTTCCCCACATATTCAGCAAAACTTTGATTAACAAAAATGTATCTAAAATTTCTATTTTTAGCAAAAACTCTGTCCGCAGCAGCTTCCATTACAGCCCGCAACAATAGTTCTTGACTTTCCGAATCCAGAGCACAATTATTTTGAAGTGTATCCTTGACAATGGTCGGTTTAGATGCTAAGATATTTAACTCTTTTGCACAAATTTGAGCTACTGTGTGGAGCAAACAAAGGTGTTCCAAATTAAAAACATTTGCCTGCTCTGCACCAATGAAAAATACTCCCAATAATTCCTCAGTTTCATCCGGGTTGGCTGGTGCCATCAAGAGCGACTGAAACTGAGCCATTGGTGCCGGAGCCATGTTGTGCGCCCAGTCCCGATTGCCAGCAAGCCATTCAGCGCGAGCAGCTTGCAACCGCCCTTCCATTTCGGATCGGGTGCTAGCAGTTAAGGGCTGTAAGTGTTGCAGGTATAGTCGATCGTCCGGTAGGGTCAAAATGGCGATCGCCGCCCCAGGAATCAGGCGATCGAGATATGCCAGACACGCAGACCAAATTTCATCAGCACTGAGACTGGTTTGAACTTTTGCAGTAAGTTCGTTGAGAACTTGCAGTTCCAAGGTACGCTGGCGGACTTGTGCTTTGAGGCTGGCGGCTAGGATTTGCATAGTGCTCACCACACTGGTTTGCTTATATTATAATTATTGATTTTCAAATTTTTGTAAACAATCATCTTAAAATATATCCGACGAAAAGACAACGTTTTATATTTATATTACCTTCACGCGCTAAAAAACCAAGGCGCGATCGGGAGCAAAGAGACACTGCTCAATGCAAGCTCTCGCTCCCGCTGCGACTTAACATCACACCTAAAGATAGATGCAATATCCAGACTTCCGTGGCTTAAACAAAAAAAAATTAGACCAAAGTTCAAACCCTCAAATTCATCTGTAGAGTCAATCAAAAATCGAAAATCGAAAATCAATGGACGGTGAAACTAGCCCATTAAAATCACATTATCGATCACATGGATCACGCCGTTATCAGCTTCGATATCCGCAGCGACAACTGTAGCATTTTTCACCTCAAAACCGTCAGAACAATCAATTTTAATCGGCGAACCTTCCAAGGAAGTAACAAAACCGAGTTTTGCCAAATCAGCTTTCATAAACTTCCCCGATACGACGTGAAACATCAAAATCCTAGTCAGTTGGGGAACGTTCTGCACTAGGGTGGTGATAGTTCCCGGTGGCAATTTGGCAAAAGCATCGTCAGTGGGTGCAAAGACAGTGAAAGGGCCCGGACTTTTGAGCGCATCTACTAAATTAGCTACTTGCACGGCTGTTACGAGGGTTTGGAACGAACCCGCACCTACGGCAATATCAACAATATCAGGCATTGTGTTTTACCTCATCTGGGAAAAAAGTTCTATTAAGTATCGTAAACTGAGGCGGGCAACAATACCTACTGTCTTTTTTGAAAAATTGGTAATTATTTTGTAGTCAGGACTTCAATCCTCACATTTTTGAGGAGGACTTCAGTCCTCACTACAAACCTAATAATATAGGACTTACATATGGCAGCCCAGAAACCGGGTTTTGTACGAAAATACTTCGTTAAAACCCGCAGATTAGGTAAAAAACCCAGTTTCGAGGAGTCGGAGTGCGTAAGTCCTGTAATAGTTATTTTACCCGATATAATATTACTAACCGCTTGGGAATTTAACGGCGGGGGGGGGTTTACAATTGGTACATTACTGCTGGCGATTGTGATACCCCAATTCTCTGTTTCTAAATCTTCTACTTCAGCCTTTAGGTTTTCTCCCTTGTGAATGCTAAAACTGCCGTACAAAATTAAAACTTCAAAAATATCCGTATGAATCAAAGCTGCTTTCCGGTGCGCGTTTTCACCTAAATGAAAACCAATCAAATCAGCTTCAGGATCTTTGACATCTTCAGGATGGAACACCTCCCAACTGATGTCTCTGCAGTCATGAAATACTATGTTATAAGGCAATCGATCGCCTGTCGGATCGTAAATACATTCAAATAAAATTTCATTCCCCCACAAAGACACATTGACATTGGTGATGAGGGATGTAAGTCCACCTAAATTAAGCAAGTTGTAGTCATCGGGCATATTAATTACTCACTTTTTCTCCAGTATTGTGCGTCCCAGGAATATTATTGCCAAATTCATCGCTTGTTTTGACCAAACTGCCATCTTTGTCAAGACGCAAACCTTTGTTTATTTTTCGGCCATCTGAACCGTATCTGGGAGCTGGGGTGCGTACAACTTCACCATCAGGACGGATATTGACTCGCGAACGATCGGCAAATTCGTATTCAAGATAACCCCCTTCAGTAGTTCTGATTTCTGCACCCAATCCGCGAAAAAAATCATCGACTTCTTGGCGAGTCATCCCGGTTAAGTCTCCAAACTCAGATGCAATTCCATTTGCTCCCACTCCCTGACTCGGCACGCAAGTCTCCTCACCAACCATTGCTTATTGGAGTTTAGCACAGGTGGAAAATGGGAAAAAGGAAGTTTGACAACGAGCAATGTACGGGATGTAACGGATGGATGGATCGATGGATATCGAAGAAGGAAGAATCCTTCCTCAAACTCCCAATGCCCAATGCCCTGTTTGGCCAATACCCAAAACAAATAGGGCGCGCACCGCACGCCCTATCTATCAGCAATTAGCCAACAATTATTAGCCGCCGATTTGCACTTTAACCACGCGGTTCTTTTCTGCTTCCGCTTTGGGCAAATTCAGGTGCAAAACTCCATTTTTGTACTCAGCTTCTACGCTGTCATTTTGAACCCGTGCCGGTAGGGGAATCACCCGGCGGAACGAACCGTAGCGGAACTCAGAGCGAGTCATGCCTTTATCTTCACTCTTAGTTTCTTGACGGCGTTCGCCACTGATAGCAACAGCTTCTGCGGTTACTTGTACATCCAAATCCTTAGCTTCCATGCCCGGAATTTCTAACTTAAGGTGGATGGCTTCGGGAGTTTCATCGAGTTCGGCGGGGGGTAGAAAAGCAGAACCGTTAGATCCGCGATCGGTTGCCGGAGTCAAGCTATCAAACAACCGATTCATTTCTCGCTGCAAGGAGTCCATTTCCCGCAAAGGTTCCCAACGAATAAGTGCCATAACTAATACCTCGACTATCTGAAGTTTTTAGGGGTTGAGAAACACTTGACTCAACTTGTATTTAATATATTCCAGCTCCCGAAACTGGGGGATTCGGTTTTCCGCAAAAAGGCCGATCGCATTTCCGAACATTCGCGATCGATACTGCTAAATAATTGCGGGTGCGGAGATCCGATCCAACCCGAACCAAGCAATTTTAGATTTTAGATTCGAGCCAGGAATTCCCATCTAAAATCTAAAATCGAAGGTTCGATTAACTCCACCGCGAATGCTGATAAGAAGCGTAGGTATCAAACAAAGCACCCACCAAACTAAAAGTTAGGCCGATCACGAAAAAACCCTGGAGGGGACAGCCACTGCCGAAAGTAGCTAAGAACTGCAAAATCAGGTCTTCTCCAGAACGACCAACTCCTTGGAGAGCAGGCACGAAGCCAATCAGCGAAAAGCTAGTCAATCCCCCGCCGATTAACAATAAGGGGGCGACAAAGCTCAACAGGCTGGTCAGCAGTACAGAGCGAAGAAAATTGGGAAAAATGCTCATAAGAGTCAGTAAATTCAGCTAAACTGCCGAAAGGTGCAAGCAAACAAAACTTGTCCTTTTCTACGATAGGCAGCGATCGCCCTCCGTGGCCAGTTCTGTCAGAAATCTTAAATGTTATAGAAAAAACTTGTTTAAGATTTGTAGATAGATTTCATTTTTGGCAGTTGTTCTATACTCGAAATCCCCTTGAGCACCAGTACATCTTCGAGCCTCAGTTTGTGGAGTCAGCGGTTGCTGGCAGCAGCTTTATTGGGCGGCCAAGTCATGCTGCACTTGCTGAGGGGCAAAATTCACCGCCGCAACACCCTCGACCAAATGGCAGCAGTCGGCCCGGAATCTCTGCTGATTGCTTTGCTGACTGCGGGTTTTGTCGGCATGGTATTTACTATTCAGGTAGCGAGGGAGTTTATTAACCTCGGTGCAGGCAATGTCGTCGGTGGCGTTTTGGCTTTGTCTTTGACGCGCGAGCTCGGCCCCGTCTTAACAGCCGTAATCGTGACGGGGCGGGTAGGTTCGGCTTTTGCAGCGGAAATAGGCACGATGCAGGTAACAGAACAGATAGATGCCCTGCTGATGCTCAGAACAGACCCGATCGACTATTTAGTAATTCCCCGCGTCCTTGCTTGCTGCTTGATGCTGCCAATTTTAACCATCATGTGTCTCGTCACCGGCATCCTCGGCGGACTGCTGATTGCTACGACGATGTACGGGATCTCTCAAAGCGTGTTTTTAGAATCAGTCCGCAATTTCCTGAGTCTGTGGGATATTTGCAGCGCGGCAATTAAGGCTTTTGTATTCGGTGGCTTGATTGCTGTAATCGGCACTAGCTGGGGTTTGACCACCACCGGCGGGGCAAAAGGCGTCGGTCAATCGACGACTACGGCGGTGGTGACGGCTTTACTGGCTATTTTTATTGTGAACTTTTTCCTGACTTGGCTGATGTTTCAGGGAACGGGTTCTAGCGTACTCAAGGGCTTGTAAGCTAGGAAACAGATAAAATATGAATAATTGGCAACATTCGTTTACTACCCTTGATTTAAACCCGTGACTACAACTGCCTCTTCGACTGCGCCGACAAATACGATCGAACTCGCTCCGAGTTATGCGATTCCCCTAGTCCTGGTACTGGCGGCCCTACCGCTACTGTTCGTTCAGAAGTGGGTGAGTTTGCCGCTTTCTGTGTTCGGCTTGTTTCTGATGTACCAAACCGCCACCCTCCGGCTACAATTTACCCCAACAGATTTGGACATTTATCGATCGTCCAAGTTAATCCGCCGCTTTCCTTACCGAGAATGGCAAAATTGGCGGATATTTTGGCCTGCGGTGCCGATTTTGTTCTATTTCAAAGAAATTAACAGCATTCACTTTCTGCCGGTTCTGTTCGATCGTAAAATGCTACAGACCTGCTTAGAACAGCGCTGTCCCCGTCAAGACTAAAAAAGTTGTTAATTTTTAATTTTTAACTTTTCCGTGCCCACGCCGAACAAAATTTCCCATGAATTCAGACGAATCTCCAACCCAAGAACCCCAACCACAACCAGCCGCCCCAAGCGGTGAAGGCGAAGTCGATTTGCCCGTGAATGAGACGGAATACCAACTTCTATCTCAAACAGAGGATTTGTGGCTCGACGAAAATGAACTGCCAGCCCAACTCCCGCCAGAAACAGACCCGCCACTGGCAGAGGAAGATGCCGAAATCGCCCAATTCGTGGACGAAGCAGGCGCAATCGCCCAAATTCCGCCCAACACCCACGATGGCGAATCAGAAAGTCCTATCGCTCAAATCGATCCTCCCACAGACTCCCAGCCAACAGCAACCGCAGAAACGGTAACGCACATCCCAGAAAATGTTACCGAACATTTGGCAGAGAGAGTCAAAGAATTGCAGCAGCAAGAACAAGCTTTGACTGAAAAAATTGCCGCATTGGAAGCCGACAAAGCCAATGCTATAGAAGCGTTGGGCCAGGCTCAAGCATCGATCGGGCGTTTGGTACAAGACGGCTTGATTCAATTAGATCAGCGCAAACAAGCGCTACAAATAGAAGTAGAAAAACTCGAACGCCGGCGCGATCGAATTCAAAAGGAAATGCGAACCACTTTTGCCGGCGTTTCCCAAGATTTAGCAATTCGAGTCCAGGGTTTCAAAGACTATTTAGTAGGCAGTTTGCAGGATTTGGCCGCTACCGCCGAACTCTTAGATTTGACACCGCCAGTGCAAGAGACACCACAGCGAACTGCTGCTGAGGAGTCTCAATCCTCAGCACCGGTAAATCCCAAATTTGCCGAACAGGGATTTCAAGAACAAGCCAAACAAATTCGCCGCACCCTCGATCAATACCGCACTGTCCCCGACTACTACGGCCCGCCTTGGCAACTTCGCCGCACTTTTGAACCCATCCACGCGGAACGAGTTTCTAACTGGTTTTTCACCCAAGGAGGAAGGGGTGCTTTGCGGACTATGGGTTCGCGCTTGCAAAATATCTTGATTACTTCGACAATTATTTCTGTACTCAGAAGCGTCTACGGCGGGCGGGTGCGGACTTTGGTGCTCGCGAACAGTCCCGAACGTTTGGGAGAGTGGCGCCGGGGTTTGCAGGACTGTTTGGGCATTACTCGCAGCGATTTCGGCCCGGAAAGGGGGATTATTATGTTTGAGTCTGCGGAGGCTTTGGCTCAAAAAGCCGATCGACTGGTGAAAGATGGCAAATTGCCGCTAATTGTCATTGATGAAACTGAGGACTTAATTAGTTTGTCAATCCTGCAATTTCCTTTATGGCTGGCCTTTGCTGCTGATCCGCAAACTTTGATGGCGGCTAAGGATTTTTGATTGGGTAATGGGTAATTGGTAATTGGTAATTGCTAATTAGTAATTGCTAATTGCTAATTATGCTAGGGGAAAGGTTGAAACTTTTAAAAGTACACGAAATCTCAAATTAAAAAATGGCTAGCTGGATAATTTTAAATGGCGCATTGCTAATAGCAGCTTATCTGCTGGGTTCGATTCCGACTGGGTACGCCTTGGGGAAATGGATGCTAGGAATTGATATTCGAGAGGTTGGTTCGGGTTCGACTGGTGCGACTAACGTACTGAGGACTTTGGGCAAAGGGCCGGGGTTGGGGGTGTTGTTGGTTGACGTGTTGAAGGGGGTAAGTGCGATCGTCCTAATCCGCTATATTTACTCTCTCACTTTTACCAGCCAGCTAGCAACCGCCGCAGGTTTAGAAAATACTGCAACTGTCCTCCCTTGGATGGCAACTTTGGCGGGTTTCTCGGCTGTTTTGGGCCACAGCAAATCTATTTGGCTGGGGTTTACCGGCGGTAAATCAGTGGCTACGAGTTTGGGAGTTTTGCTAGGTTTGTACTGGCCTGTTGGTTTGGGAACTTTCGGAATTTTCGGGATAGTATTTGCGGTATCGCGAATTGTCTCTTTAAGTTCGATTATAGGGGCAATTAGCGTTTCTGGATTGATGTTTGCTTTACATCAGCCGCTGGCTTATGTATTGTTTGGAATTGCGGGCGGGGTATTTGTAATTGTGCGGCACAGGAGTAATATTCAGCGCTTGTTGAATGGTACTGAACCGAGGATTGGAGAGAAATTGGAAACAGCAGCTAGCGATTGAGCGGTAGAATTGTTGTACCGCTGGTTGCAGATTACTATTTCTCTGTCCAATCTTCGATTTCCGCTTTTGTAGGAGGCGTTGCAGCGCATTATACAGCTTAGAATCCCTGAACCGAGATAATGCTATTGAGAATGCTGTTTTGCAGTTGAGCAGGCGTTACAGCCTCCACAAAACCGATGAATTCTCCTGAATTCCTGAGTTTGATCGCAGTCCCTGAAGTCGCCATCGATGTGGGTTTTAATTGATCGGGTGTGACAAAAGAACCCGCTGCTTGCGGAACTTCAAACTGTACTGTAATGAGTACATTTGGCAAATTTTCCAACACTATATCATTCACAGTCAAACCGTCTGCTAATCCAATTTTATCGAAAGCGGGTCTGAAACTTACAAGGAGATCGGCATTATTGACATCTGTAACTCCGGGTTCTGCTTGGAGGACGTACAAGTTGCTGCCCCCGATTTTTATTGGATTATTTTCAGTGAAGCCTCCTAAAAAGTCTCGACCCAAACCTCCCACTAGAGTGTCATTTCCGTTACCGCTAACTAAAAAGTCATTGCCTTTACCGCCCACTAAAACATCATTTCCACTGTCACCCAGAATAAAATCTCCGTCTTGACCGCCGTTGAGAGAGTCATTTCCGTCCCCTCCCAATATTGCGTCTTTCCCTTTTCCCCCGAATAAAGAATCGTTGCCAAAAATCCCTCTGATAATATCTTCCCCCTCATTGCCAAAGATCAAATCGTTGGTTATTGCGCCATCGATTGTATCGTCACCTCCTAGCAGCAAAACTCCCCCAGAGGAAATTCCTCCACTTCCGATCCGTAAATCTACATATTCGGATGTATTGTCGCCAAAAAAGCGCGACGATCCTGATGGGTCTCTTTGTAAAGCCATAAAATATCTTCTCCGTAAAATCTCAGATGCCAAGATTATTAAATAAGCCAATCTCAAAGTCTATTCATAAAGTCATAACTTTGAGTTCATAAAAGTCATAACTTTGAGTTCATAAAAGTCATATTTGTGCTACGCTCGACACCAACGAGTGCAGCGAGTTAAGGGGATGGAACAATTTAGGTGTCTAAATCCAGGAGATATTCTGCGCGATCGCTACCGAATTATCGCTAAATTAGGTGAGGGAGGGTTTGCTAAAACCTATACGGCTAACGACGCTTTGGGCAGCCCCGAAAATCCCTTGTGCGTCGTCAAGGAAATTCCGCCTCCTGAATCTAACGATCCGCGGCTGTTGGAGGAAGCACAACAGCAATTTGAAAAAGAAGCTAAAACCCTGAAGTATCTCGATAAGTGTCCGCAGATTCCCAAGTTAATCGATCGCTTTCTTGAACAGGGAAAATTTTACTTAATTCAAGAATACATCGAAGGAAATCCGCTGAACAAAGAGATCGGTTCAGGCAGGCAGTTTCAGGAGTCAGAAGTTATTGATTTATTGCAGGACATTTTGTCCGTTTTAGCTTTAGTCCACGATCAAGGGATTATTCACCGCGATTTAAAACCATCAAACTTAATCCGGTGCACAAGAACCGGCAAAATTGCCGTGATTGATTTTGGCGCGGTAAAAGCGATCGGCACTTTGGCGATCGAGGGCGGCCAAATAACTCAAACTCGTGTCATCGGTACAGACGGTTATATGCCAGCCGAACAGTGGAAAAATCAACCAAGATTTAACAGCGATATCTATGCTGTGGGAATCATTGGCATTCAAGCGATCGCAGGGTTAGATATTGAAGACTTTTTTCATGATAAAAAAACGGGGGAACTCGTCTGGCACTACTCAACTGACGATCGCCCGATGGTACAAATTAGCGACAAGCTGAAAAAAGTTTTAAATAAGATGGTGCGTTACCACTTTAACGATCGCTATCAATCTGTTGCTGAAGTGTTGCAGGATTTGATCTCGCTAACAGCGTTGCACTCACCTGCGCCCTCTTCACAACAACCTCTGCTGCCGAAGCCTCAACGCCAATGGCAAGATACATTGAGAGTCTGCTTGCCGATCGCGATCGCAGGATGCCTCGGGCTAGCAGCATTTTTAATACACAAAATTTTCACCCCTCAAACTTGTCCCTTAATCCAGGGAGATGCTGTGAGTTGTGGCGATGAAATTCTCATCAAAACATCTGCTTCGCGATTAAAGCAATGGGGAGTAAATGATTTTTTTAATGGAAACCATCAATCAGCTTTTAATTTATTAAAACAATCGTGGAACGAAGAAGAACGCAAAGATCCAGAAACTTTAATTTACATGAATAATGCTCTTTTGAACGCCCAAAAAGCTGATTACTACACCCTGGCAGTTGCCGTTCCCATCAGCAACACCGAAGGAGGTACTGTCAATTCTGATTTGGCTAGAGAAATGTTGCGCGGCATTGCCCATGCCCAAACAGAAGTCAACCTAGGAGTGTTTCATTCCGATCGCAATAACTACTTTCCCGGTCAAGGTTTTTTAGCAGGGAAAGCCATTAATGGCAAGGGTATTAGAGTCATTATCGCTGACGATGCCAACCTCAAAACAGAAGCAAAAGCTAGGGCCTCTTCACTCGTGAAGCAAACCGAGATATTGGGCGTCGTCGGTCACTATACTAGCGAGATGACTGTGAATGCAGTCGATACTTATGACAAAAATCATTTAGTCTTAATTTCGCCTGGGACTACAACGGAACAATTAACAGAAAAACCTCGGAAGTTTTTCTTTCGCACTGTCCCTAGACATCAAATTACTGCTGAAAACTTCAAGAACTATCTGATTGAAAACGCAGGTCAGAAAAAAGCGGTGGGTTTCTACTGTCCTGAGATTCAAGCTACTTCTTCATTGTGGGAAGAATTCAGAAAACAGTTTAGACAAGCAGGAGGGAATATTTTAAGCATCACTGAATACAATGTGTGTAAGAAAAATTTCAACGTTGAACTAGCATTACAAGAAGTCGAACGAAGCGAGAAAACAGCGATCGTCTTAAGTACGAGTCATGTCCCGGATGCAGTCAAAAATGCGATGGCACTTATTAAAGCCAATGGCGCTCGCAATTGGGTAGTGGGAACCGGGGGCATCTACAGCCAGAAAACCTTAGAAACTGCCTCCCAGTTACCGTCTTTTGAGAAACTGGTGACATCATCCTCTTGGCATCCCTTAGCTGCTCCCAACCGCACATTTGCCGAAAACGCTCGAAAGCTTTGGGGAGGAAACGTCAACCACCGCACAGCTTTAACCTACGATGCAACTTGGACGCTAATTACAGCAATAGAAATGCAACAGCAACCGAGCCGCGAAGGGATGCAGAAAACTATTGCGAGTCCGAATTTTAGCGCCACAGGAGCAACAGGAACTATTGAGTTTGATGCGAACGGCGATCGCCAAAATTTTCAACCGGATTTAGTGCATATTGTCAAGTGTCGAAAAGAACAGTTCGGTGTAGCTTTTGTTCCCGTCAAATATCGGACGGCAAAATCGGCAGGTTTAAAGTGCGATTGAACTCGTTTTTGACGGTTTCTGTGCGTTATTCCTGACTTATTTACCTAATTCTTGAGAACGCAAACAAGCTGCTTTCACGGCTTCGATTAGCGCAGAACGAAAGCCGCTACTCTCTAATTTAGCAATTCCCGCAATAGTTGTACCGCCGGGACTCGTAACTTGATCTTTCAATTGTGCCGGGTGCATTCCCGTTTCTTGCATTAGCTTCGCTGTACCGAATACTGTTTGTAAAGCTAATTGAGAGGCGATCGCCCGTGGCAGCCCAGCACAAACTCCGCCATCTGTCAACGCCTCAATCAAAATTGCTACATAACCAGGCCCGGAACCCGAAAGCCCAGTCACCGCATCCAGCATACTCTCAGGTACTTCTACCACTTCTCCCACGGCCTGAAAGATGCGCTTTACCAATTCTAAATCAGCCGGTTGAACAAGTTTTCCCGGAGCGATCGCGCTCATTCCCGCCCCTACCGTGGCTGGAGTATTCGGCATCACCCGCAGCACTCCCCGCCCCGGAAAAGCTGGTTCGAGCTTGCTCAGTGGCACTCCTGCCAAAATCGACACTACCAGCGCTTGTGGCGGGGAATTAGCCGTTTCTCCATTATTTCCCTGTTGGCGATCGGCCGCCACCGCCAACTCCAAAGCTACCGTATCAAAAACTTGCGGTTTAATTGCCAAAAACAGCACTTCTGTAGCGACAGCAACTTCTAGATTGCTGGCTGTTGTTCCAATCCCGTATTTCTCAGTCAAAAACTCGCGGCGCTTTACCCCAGGCTCGCTCACCAATATTTCTGAAGGCAAATAAACTTTTTCTGCTATTAAGCGGGATAAGAGAGCTTCTCCCATTACCCCGCCGCCGATCGTACCAAATTTTATGTTTGTCATTAGTCAGTTGTCACTTGTCACTTTTGAGTTATCAGTTGTCAGTTGTCAGTTGTCAGTTGTCATTGGTTACTTAGTTGTTAGCTAATGTTATTAATCCGCAGTGTTTATTCCACAGTTATTAGTTGTTAACTATTGACTACTGACTACTAACTACTCACCACTGACTACTGTCAACTGTCAACTGTCAACTGTCAACTGAACTACTGAGCTACTGGAGCTTGTTCTGCCGGCCAGACTGTCGGTGCAGGAGCAGCAGCACGAGGCCGTCCTTGAGCAGGAGGCACTTCGTGAACCACACCAGACTGAGTTCTCACCTGCACGCAGCTAGGCGTAAACAAGAAAATACTTTCGCCAATTCGCTCTTGATGACCGTCAAGGGCATAAGTACCGCCCGCCACAAAGTCCACAGCTCTTTGCGCTTGGTCTGGGTCCATCACCGTCAGGTTCAAAACCACAGACTTGCGTTCCTTAAGGGCTCGAATTGCTGCCGGCATCTCTTCAAAAGTGCGCGGCTCCATTACTACTACTTCCGAAATCCCGTTCATAGCTCCAGGCATTCCAATCACGTTATTCATTACTGACCCTACTCCGCCGGTTGGTGCAACGACATCCATACCTGTCGATCCTACTACTGACCGCTCTCGCATTCTACGATTTTGACGACGTTCTTCTTCTGCGGCTGCGACTGCAGCGGGGTTCGGTTCAGGCGCTTGGTAGAAGTTCTGATAGCGCTCCCCTTCCGTTTCGTCGTAAACGTCATCGTACTCAGGCTCATTGTTGATGCCTACAAAATCTCGCAGTTTAGAAAAAATATTCATGATTCACGCTCCTTCACGACTTGGCTGCCCCGACTATACTCGCGTTGCGCGTTAGTCGCGGGTAGCTGACTATTCTATATTTAACCCAAATTGTCTTTATCAGAAGATTTCAATTATTTATCCCCTCCTAGAGCCAAATAAGGTTTGTCCTAGCCGTACCATAGTAGCACCTGCTTGAATTGCCAAATGATAATCTCCCGACATCCCCATCGAGAGCTGCTGCATTTGAATGCAGGGCAAATTTTGGTGCTGGATTTTCTGTGCAAGTTCGCGAGTGCTGTTAAATAATTCGAGGATTTGCGAGTCATCTAATCCCAGCGGAGGAATTGTCATCAAACCTTGAATTTTGATATGCTGACATTTGTTGAGTTCTGGAAGGTCGGCCAGCAGTTCTGGAACGCTCCAGCCGTATTTGTCCGGGTCGGGCAACATTTTGACTTGCAGGCACACTTGTGGAGAGCAGGACATTTCCCCCGCCAAGCGCGAAAGTCGCTGAGCGAGTTTTAAATTGTCGAGAGAGTGAATCCACTGGAAATGCTCTAGGGCTTTGGCGACTTTGTTGGCTTGCAAGTGGCCGATCAAGTGCCAGTTGATATCCGGTAAATCTTGCAGTTGGCTTTGTTTTTCGGCAGCCTCTTGAACCTTACTCTCGCCAAAATCCCGGATACCGCCGTCGTATGCTTCGCGGATAGCATCAGTCGGTACCTGTTTGGTAACGGCAATTAACCGCACTGAGTCCGGCAAGTGTTGGCGAATGCTTTTAATTCGAGAGGCTATGGTCATGGGTACTCAACGCTCTTGACGGGAGGGAAGGAAAATTAAGACAGTTACCAATTACCAAATTACTGATTTTCGTTATTGAAATGTGCGCTGGTGAATGGTCTGCAATTGGTCGTACTCGTGATATTGACCGCTGCGACGCAGGGTTCGCAGGCGAATTTCAACCATGAGGCGAGCGTCGGAGCGGCTAATTGGTTCAAATCTCAGCCCGCCAGGGCCGTTTGTCACCAAAAAAAACAGGCGCTGGGCGTATAGGGTGGTAAATAATTCTTGGCTGTCTTCAACCTGGGATACCCTGAAGAGGAGGCCAAAGTTTGGATGATTCAGGTAAGTTTCGGTAGTCATTCACGCTCACAATCGATCAATTTTAGATTAAAGATTTAGATTTTAGATTTTAGTTTCGCTCGATCGCCCGACGGTGTTGTTTGACGGCGGGCTACAAAGGGCGATCGCCGTAGCCGTGCAGTAGTCTCCGTCGTGGCTGAGGCTTAATTGCCACTGGCAATTTCCCCAAACAGAGGCTTGTGCTGCTGCGGTTCCGTGCAGTTGCACATTGGGAGCACCGTTTTCGGAGCGCCGAATTTCCACATCTGCATACCGTATTCCCCGCCATCCCGTGCCTAGAGCTTTGACAACGGCTTCTTTTGCTGCCCAGCGCCCCGCTAGCTGGTTGCAGGAAACTCGATTCATTTTACCTTTAATGCTGCTGTGTTGAGAATTTAGTTGCCCGCAATCCCTTTGTTCGGCGGGCGTGTAAACTTTTTCGAGGAAGCGATCACCAAACCGATCTAATGCGGCTTGTATGCGCGGAACATATACAATATCTGTCCCAAGATAGATGTTCAAGGTCTTGGTTCTCTAAATATTTGTCTCCATTACTTTAGCAGGACTGTCGCGCACCAGACAAAACTTACTCAAATCTAGGCCGGTGTTCCAAACCCCGCTCGAATCAGTCATTCCCAATTCTTCAATATTATTCAATCTAAAATCTAAAATCTAAAATCTAAAATCTCAACTGTCCCAGCCCCAAACGAAGCGGGCGCTCCAGAGGACGAGCAAGCAGCCGAGGGCGATCCAGTCTCGGATTTTCAATTGCAACTGGTGCCATTCTACCCGGTGTCGATCGGGACTGGTGAAGCCGCGAACTTTCATGGCGCTGGCAATTTGTTCAGCTCGCAGGAGCAAGTTTTCTAACAGCCGCTCTGCTATCATCAACCACACTTGAGCTGCGCTGCGAAATCCGAGTTTTTTCCAGTTTATCGCTCTGGTTCTGACCGATCGCACTAAATTTTGTATTTCTTCCAATACTAGGGGAATGAATCGCAAAGATAAAGTTAATGTTAAGGCTATTTCGGTAATAGGCCAGTTCAAGCGGCGCAAGGGCTGCATTAAGTTTTCAAGGGCGGCGGTAATTTCTTCGCTGGCTGTGGTGAGAAGGTAGAGGTTGGTGCTGTAAATTACTGTGAAAAATAGGGTGCTGACGTTGATAGCTAAATCTAGGGATTTGCGAGTGATTTTAATCGGGCCTTGTTTGAATACAACGTAACGGTAGTTTGTGGGTTGGGGGAGTTGATTTGAGTTTTGGGCTTTGGGATTGGGGATTGGGGAGTTTGAGCCTAAGTTAAAAGATTGGTACCAGGGTTTGGGCTTTTGAGGGGGCGAAAGGGTTGCCGGCTGTTGGGAAAAGGCTAATTCGTCGGCGGGGATGCGGGGCTGGTGTTCTGCGGGGAGTCCGTCGGGGGCGATCGCGCTGAGGCAAAATACTAATAGGCAGAATAGCAGCAGCATTCCCATTTGCTGTTTCCACACGCGCCAGGGAATTGCTGCTGTTAGTGTGAGTACGATTAACATTCCTACTAGCATCAACCGCCAGATGGGATTGGCGAGTATGGGTGCAATCAGAAATGTCATCAACCAAGCTAATTTTACGCGGGAGTCTAGCCGGTGAAGCCAGGTTACTGGTTGTTCTAGGTAAAGTCCTATGGGGAGCGATCGAAGTAAGTCCATCTTGTCGATTTTAGATTTTAGATTTTAGATTTTAGATTGATTGATTGATTGATTGATTGATTGATTGAGGGATTGATTGATTGAGGGATTGATTGATTGAGGGATTGATTGAGGGATTGATTGAGGGATTGAGGGATTGAGGGATTGATTGAGGGATTGAGGGATTGAGGGATTGAGGGATTGATTGAGGGATTGAGGGATTGAGGGATTGATTTTTGAATGGGATTATTTGATTGAGCAATTGATTTTTTGAGTGGGGATTATTTGATTGTTTGATTTTTGAGAGAAAATTTTTGTTGAATTTTGACATTTTTTTATTTGCGATTTGCTGTTGGGTTTTTAGCAATTAAAGTTTTGATGGACGCAACTGTCATCGCTAAAATCTCATTGGTTTCTGACATGATACTTTTCAATTTAGTGGCATCTACCAATTCAGCTTCAACTATTAACTCCATCCAGTAAAGACTTTCATCCGCTTCTTCTTCCACTATCCTGAGTTTAGAAATTAAGTCTGCTGTTGACTTAGCACGACAAGCCGCTCGATAATTGGCTCCTACAGAAGTTGCTGAACGAATTAACTGCTTGCCAATTACCTGAGAAGCGGAGCCTTTGGGCAGCGCATCTACTAGCTTAATAACTCTCAATGCTAGCTGCTTTGTTCTTCTTTTAAACTCTTGTTCGTCCACCTTGCGATTTTAGATTTTAGATTGTTTGATTTGGAATTGTTTCAAATACCAAGTAATTGAATTGCCAAGAGGCGAAGGAAGACAAAAGAAAAAAATCGCAACTTAATTATACCATTAAACTGCGTTTTCTCTTCAATCTAAAATCCAAAATCTAAAATCTAAAATCACTTGACCCGCAGTGCTCTGTTTGTTGTGCTCATTTCGGTGGCACGAACTTTTTTGCCTCTCCAAAGTAGCCGCATTGGTGTACCGGTAAAGCCTAGGTGTTTGCGGAATTGGCTTTCCATGTAGCGGCGGTAGTTTTCGGTGAAGCGTTTGGGATCGTTGACGAATAGGGCGATTGTCGGTGGCTGCGATCGCACTTGAGTACCGTAATAGATTTTGCCTTGTTTTCCTTGGCGGGTAACTGGGGCTGAGTGCCAGGTTGTGGCTTCTTCTATGACTTCGTTAATGACGGCGGTAGGGACGCGACGTTTGTGTTCGTCGGAGGCTTTATCTACTAATTCAATGATTTTTTCAACTCGCTGTCCACTCATGGCGCTAACAAAAATCATTTCTGCCCAGTCGAGGAAATAAAGTCGGGTTCTTACTTCTCTTTCGTACTCGTATATGGTGTCGGACTCTTTTTCTACGGCATCCCATTTGTTGACGACTATGATGCAGGCGCGACCTTCTTGGCTGATGCGATCGGCTAATTTTTGGTCTTGATCCGTAACGCCGTCAATTGCGTCAATTACTAACAGTATGACATTGGCGCGGCGGATGGCTTTGAAAGCGCGGTTGATCCCGAAAAATTCTGCGCCGTATTCGACGTTTTTCTTTTTGCGAATTCCGGCTGTGTCAATCAGGCGGTAGGTTTTACCGTTGCGTTCTACTAAGGTGTCGATCGCGTCGCGGGTTGTGCCGGAAATCGGGCTGACTATGGCGCGATTTTCTCCGAGAAAGGCGTTTAACAAACTCGATTTTCCGACGTTGGGACGACCGATAATTGCTACTTTAATTTCCTCAACTTCTGGTAATACTTCCGTGGGAAGGTAAGTAATTAATTTGTCAAGCAATTCGCCGGTGCCGTTGCCGTGAATGCCGGAAATTGGGTAAGGTTCTCCCATTCCCAATTGCCAAAAGTCTGCTGCTTGGGTGAGTCCTGTATTTTCCGATTCGCATTTGTTGACGGCGAGAATGACTGGGACTTTTTGCAGTCTCAGCCAAGATGCGATCGCTTCGTCGCCGCCGGTGAGCCCGGTTTTTCCGTCAACTACGAAAATGGCTGCGCTGGCTTCTGCGAGGGCCGCCATTGCTTGTTCGCGAATTAAAGGCAGAAATTCGGTCTCGTCGTCGAATACTAGCCCGCCGGTGTCTACGACTTGATATTCCCGATCGCCCCAGTATGCTGGTCTGTAAGTGCGATCACGCGTGATTCCTGGTTCGTCGTGGACGATCGCGTCTTGGGTGTTGGCTAAACGGTTGACGATCGTCGATTTGCCTACATTGGGGCGTCCAATAATAGCAACTATAGGTAGAGACATAAAAGTAGCAGCAATGAGGCTGCGCCGTAATTTTGAGCTTTAGTCTTGTATTGTAAGCTAATCTGACGAGATTTTTATAGATTGAGGCTGTGTTTCTGTCTTTTCATGCTGTAGGCGGTGTTTTACTGATCGCCCGTTTAAACATCGAACCCTAAAAAATAGCCACAGCCTATGGATCTGCATTCCCAGCCCCACTCTGAGAATTAGAAATAAAACTTAAATAACTCAACAAATCATCTCATCTGTGGTAATTCTTTGATGATTATGAAGGTAGATATAGGATTTTAGCGATCGGCTATTATTGAAAAAAAGCAGGAGTTTAGTTTTTGACGAAAGCTTAAAACAGCAGCTTAAAAATGGAAACTAAATTTCCCTCAAAGCTCAAAACATTAGGTGGTAATATGGCTGTTCTGCAACTAGAAGACGGTAGAACATATACGGATATCCGGGGGATCGCGAGTCAACTGGCCGTTTTAAATATTGAGATCGATTCCCTGCCCACAAACAAAAATCCGGCGTTTCAGGAACTGCTAGTTCAAGACATTCTCAATGTTACAGAAAAACAGCAGATTCTCGGAGCATTTAATAGCGAGTTTGAAGAGTTTAAGCGCGCCAGCGGATATAAGTGGTGCGACTTGAAAGTGCTGCATCCAGGTTCGCAGCAGATTTACGCGCTGATGACTCAAAGCGATCGCACTCACACCCACACAGATGCAGAAGTTCTTCACATTTTAGCTGGGGAATGCGTTTTTGGGTTTGTGTATTCTAACGGCTCTCAGGTACAATTAATGCTGCAAGCTGAAGAATACATTAAAGTGCCTGCCAATACCGAACATTGGTTTTATCTCACTCCGTCGCTGTACTTGAAAGCCTTGCAGTATTACACCAGTGCTCAAGGCTGGGTTCCTCAGTATACTAACAGGAAACTAAAAATTAAAAATTAAGAGCCAGAAGAAGAGGGGAAATTTGTAGAGGAGGAAGAAGAAGATGAAACAGAATTGGGTGACTTACTATCAAGCGGTGGAAGGTCGCCCGCCGCATGAAACTTTGCTGAAAGCTTTGTCAATTTTTGACACGGAACCGTTGCTAGATCGTCCTCGATTCGCTGTAGATTTAGGCTGTGGCGATGGACGAGATACGGTGGAACTCCTGCGTCGAGGCTGGCGGGTTTTAGCGATTGACAGGGAACAAAATGCCTTCGATCGCTTGCTGGATCGTCCGATTCAACGCGATCTGCTCCAAACTCAATTGATGCGTTTTGAAACCTTAACTTTGCCTCAATCGATCGATCTAATCAATGCCAGTTTTTGCCTTCCTTTTTGTCAGCCCGCCGATTTCCCCCATCTTTGGGAAACGATCGTGACATCGCTAAATCCAGGAGGATATTTCTGCGGTCAATTGTTTGGCGATCGCGACTCATGGGCTGTTTACCCCGATCGCACTCATCATACTCGCGAACAAATTCAAGTGCTGCTAAAGTCCTTGCAGATTGAGTGGTTTGACGAAGAAGAACATCCTGGAGTAACGGCGCTAGGCGAGGAAAAACACTGGCATATTTTTCACATTGTTGCTCGTAAGAGAGATTAATATATAGTGCCGACTGCTTAAAGAAGTCGGCACTCTCTTGAAGTCGGAGTTCTGGAAAAGTTGCAGCTCGTTTTTACTGAATTTTTCGGAATTTACCGTTAAATTAGCTTCCTAATTGCTAAGGAATGAAAAATAAAGAAGGTGACTAATAGAGCAATAGTTTACCTTGGATCAAAGCTTCTGGGGTTTAATTGTGCAAGTTATTGATTTTTCATTTTTTAGTCTCGAACCTTTCTGATTTTTTAAATGCTCTCAGCTTCATTAGGTGCCGCCATTTCAATTTCTTCGCAACGCTGCAAAAGCGCTTCTATTTCCTGAGCCAAAAAAATTACTTCCGGCCAAGAAGAACCGTTAATTAAATCTTGAGCGTGAGCTAATTTGTTTCTCAATGCTTCTGCTGACTTTAAAAAACGCTCCCCGTAGCGTTTGGATTTGAGCCCCAGCCGATCGACTATTTCAGCAGAAGTCAGGATTAAATCTCGCTTGTCGCAGAATTGCAGGTAATCAATTAAGTCAATTGCTTCATTTCGCGATCGCCCCAATTCCCAAAGGTGTTTGGCGGCTAAAATGCGATCGCCCTTAAGCAATTTTTGCCAAGAATCTTGGGGAAAGTAAATCCGCACGATCCGTAATAAATTCATTTCCAGAAGCGTCACCAATCCAAACAGCAGCATCCGCACCGGTGCTTTTTGCAAATCGCCGCAGGTAACGATCCCGTCGATCCTGTTGCTTTCTAATACAAATAATCTCGGTTTTTCTCGCAGCAGTGGCAGCAATTCCATCAAAGGAGTGGCGGCGGCAATTAATTGGGAGGGGTGAAAAATTTGCTGGTAGTCGCTGCACTTGCCTGTCTTTAAGTGCGATCGTTCTACATAGCCACAAACCGTGCCGTTTTCTTCGATACCGAGTACGTCAAAATCGCGGGCCTCCATCCACGATCGCAACTTGGCTGCGTCTTCGCAAGCGGGGACAGCTTTCAGCGGTTCCGCGAGATATTTAACTGTAATGCTGTCTTTGAATAAATCCCGCAAGTCGGCGGAACTTGATTTTAAATGTTTCATTTCCGGTAATTTCATGGATCGTTGCTGCAAGTAGAGACGCGGCATTACCGTGGGAAGCATCTCAGTTTTGTAACAAGTATTTTTTAGGAGTGGGAGGCGGACGATCGCACAGGGATAGTAAAAGCAAAACTGAGATGCTCGCTTAGCGTGTCTCTCCAAATTTCATGATATTACTTACTGGCTAACTCCGGGCAATAATGGTTGGCGGCAAGAGTAGTAATAATATCGGCATCCGCCAGAAAACTTTCTTTGACAGTTGGATTTTCGATACTCGCTGCTTGCCCGATCGCTCTTAATTTAACTTCCGGCAGAGAAACTCCCGATTTTGCTTCCGCACACATTCTTTTAGCGGCCGCAATTTTTTGACCAGGGGCCCTTTGGATGGCTTGCAGTAAATTATCCGTTGCTTCGGGAGAGTAACTTTTTGCTAAGCGTTTGTAGTCTTCGAGAAATTTCCCATCGTTTCCTGTCAGCTTAATGTCTGATTCTTGAGGCGAACACAACAAATTTAAGTTAATTACTTCTCCCACTGAATTAACAAGAAAACATCCTTCGCGTTCTTGGGCGATCGCGCTTTGGTTGCTGGGTACAAATTGTATAATAACGGCGGATATAACAGCAGTTAAGCGCGAGTAATTTAGCATGGAAATTATGTAATATATTGGCATTTTTAACCGCAGAATGCGGAGCAAGGCGGGTGTTTTTGAGTGAGAGCGTGTCTGGTAAATTAACCAAAATAATTGTAGGGTCTGGTTTCACCAACAATCTGTAATTCTAACTAAAAATCTACATAAGCCCGCCCTCCAAGCTGTCGGTAATTCAACAAACATAATATCAGACGAGCATTTCGTTGTCTATGGAAGTTTTCATTAACAGCAAACATCCCCCTTGTGTGAGGGAGGAATGTATGGAACCGGGAACCGATCGAATGTAGTCGCCTTGATGGCAAATTTCCCCTTCTACAATTAAGTCTCCTTCTAATACAAACACTTCCTCCGAGGCAGCGTGTCGGTGCAGGGGAAATGTTACTCCCGGTTCAAGTCGCAGCAAGCAGGTAATTTGGCGATTTGTTTTGTCAATATAAAGCTTGCCAAATGAGACTCCCGGAACTCCATAAGATTTCCATTTGACATCATTCGATCGCACGATTAAAGATGGAGCATTGTTCTCTGTTGGGGAGGTAACAATTGGCTCGATATTTACTGATTCTGCCTGGGTTGGCGGCAGTTCGGCTATGCGCTGTAACAGGCGGTTTTTGAGGTCGGGGGCGACTGGAACTGGGGGGGCTGTGTAGGCGATCGCGGCAATTGTTGATTCCAAAGCAGCTAATTCACTTGTAAGTTCTGCGGACTCTTTCAATTTCTCTGCAAATGCGCCGCGTTCTGACTCGTCGAGGATATCGAGAGCTTGAAGGGCTGCAAGGATTTTATATTCCTCGTCTGGCATCATTTCCATCTGTTTTCCGCCATTAATTGTAATTCAGCCTAGGTTGATTTTAAACTGGAAATTGGTCTGCTGCCCTCGCACTCAAGATGGATGATTGGAGAGGTCATAATTTTAGATTGAGGTTAAACAACTTAAATTTTGTTTTTTGACCATCTAAAAAAAATGTTCGCTCAAAGCTTGACGCAATTTGGAAATACCCAACCGAATTCTGGTTTTAATTGTACCTGTCGGGATACCAGTTTTAGCTGATATCGCGGCGCAAGTCAGCCCTTGGTAGTAGGCGAGTTCGATCGCCTCTTGCTGTTCCTTGGGCAGTTTTTCTAAGGCTGCTTTGACTTGTTCCCTGCGTTCTTTAAACATTGCATCTTCCATCGGTTCTGCAACGCTAGAGATGGGTATTTTAGCATCTTCCAGACAAGCTTCAGCAGCCCGGACTGTTCGCTGAATCGCTCGGAGCCGATCGAGGGAACGACTGCGGGTCAGCATGAACAACCACGTATCTGCTCGACTGCGAGAAGGATCGTAAGTTGCTGCTTTTTGCCAAATTTGGGAAAAAACATCGATTACCACTTCTTCAGCTTCTTCTACCGAACCCAGGATTTTGTAAGCGAGAGCGTAACTTGGGCGACCGTAGCGATCGTAAAGTTTAGCTAATGCCGTTTGGTCTTTCCGGGCAATCTGCACTAAAAGCAGCGATTCATCGCCTGACTTCTGGCCTGTCATTTCAGTGTACCCAAAATTTTTGTTTTGACGGCACAGATCCAAAATTAACAATTCGGCGTATATCACTACAGAACATAATTGTAAGTTTGAAGTTGGGGGTACAAGCGGGAGTATGCCTTTTCCGGCTAATTTTGTCGTGCTTTGAATTGTAAAAATCCCAAGTCATCTTGGATTTTACCACCTAATTAGTGATTTTTTGGAGACTTACCAATCCGCTTTATGCAGAACGAAAAAATCCCTGAGCGTGAAGAGTCAAAACCGCGCCATTCACTCGTTCCCAAGCTTTGTTCGATCGCTCCCAAGAAGAGTCTGGAAACCCATATAAGCGATGCTCTGTCTCTTGTATAGCGAGGGTGGATGTGTCTCCGATCGGGCATTTCCAAGAATAGTCCGGGAACGAGTAAATCCTTAATTACCCACTTTTTTACATAAATTAGTCTGGCAGCACAGATCCAAAATTGCCAAACCTTCGTATACCACCAATAGGAGAAGGCTCAGCAATAGCGCAAAAGCCCGACAGGTTGACAGATTTCAACCTGTTGCTACAAAAGTAAAACCCGCGAATGCGGGTTATTTACCATTGATTTGTGCAAAAATTTCATTGAAATAAAGGTGCTAACTGTGAAGCTCACAAAAAAAATTCGCCGAACCATACTAGCTATTGAAGTAGCTCTAATTGCTCTATTAACTCCAGGGATAATTGTTGCTTCCGACCACGACGACGGCGAAGTAGATATCAAAGGTCGCGCGGTCAATTTAACTGACCTGTATGTATATCGCGAAAAAGACCAAAACTCCGGTGCTGCGGACGGGGATTTAGTATTTACTATGAATTCAAATCCCAGGTCTGTCGCCCGTTATCAATATTATTTCAGCACTACAGCCCTCTACCAATTTCATATCACGCAGGTAGGTGACGTGAATTCTACACCTACTGGACGCTCGGATATTATCTTGCGGTTTGCCTTCAGTCCGCCTAACAATCAAGGTATGCAAGCGGTAGCTGTAACTGTTGTTCGCAACGGCTCGGAGACAACTACTAAGGCTACAGTTAACGGCGGGCTAATTGCCACAACTCCGCTGAATTCTAATGCTGTTTTGAATACAGTACCTGTGGGCGGTTCTAACTTGACTGTATTTGCGGGTTTACGGGAAGACCCGTTTTTCTTTGATGTGGAACAATTTTTTAGAGTTCGCGCCGCAGCTTTGGGAACGGGGCCGCGCACTGCTTTTAAAGAACCGAGTCAAGCGATCGACTTTACTAAAGGTTACAACGTCAATACAATTGCTGTCCGCGTTCCGAAAGCGTTTTTGCAAGCAGGAACAGGGGCTAATACTTTTGATGTTTGGTCAACAGTTTCGATCCGGGATGGAGCTGGCGGTTTTAAACAATTCGAGCGTTTAGCAAGACCTGCAATTAATGAGGGTTTGATAGTTACTCCCGCTTATCTGGAAGCATTCAATAATATTCCTCCGAGATCGGATTTGAGCGCTGCTGCTGCTCCGGTGCGTCAGGAAGCTGTTGCTACTCTGAATGCTGTCGATCTTTTGGACGGTCGGGATAATGTCGATCCAAATGCGATCGCCGGAGCTTTCTTACCCGATGTCATGCGGATTGATACCACAAAAACCAGCGGCTACGCTAGCGCTACAAATGCTCAAGGAAGCTTGATCGGAGGTCGTATGCTGATGGACGACGTTATTGATATCACTCTGGGAGCTTTGGTGGGTTCTCCGGTTGGCGATAACGTTTCATATAACGGAACTCCGGGAAATCCGGCTCAGGGACACAAACCTTTAGAACGGAATTTTCCTTATTTGGCTTTGCCTAATTAGTCAGTTGACAGTTGACAGTTGACAGTTGACAGTTGGCAGTTGACAGCTCTATGAATGTAGGGTGCGTCGCTATGAGATTTTTAATGAAACTTGCAGATTATAGATGGCGACGCACCTTACCACAATAGAAAAGACTTTTTTTGACCGCAGATGAAGGCGGATTAACGCAGATGAACGCGGATGTATGAAAACTAAAACTAAACCGGAAATAAAATCTAATCTTTTCTCGTGGTGGCTGCTGATAGTAGTTCCTTTAGTTGGGATGGTAGTAGTAAATTTATCTCCTAATTGGCGTTTTATTTCAGGATTTGTTCCTAACAAAAGTCCCGAAAATCTCGATACTAATTACCGATATCATTTTTCGGAAAGTTTGAGAAATAATCCCAATCAAAAGGAAGCAATTCAGCAAGAGATTGCTTTTTACCAGCAGCGGTTGGCCGTTGATTCCCGCAGCGGTTTGAACCGGGCGGCGCTGGCGGGAGCTTATTTAAAAATGGCTCGCGCTACTGGGGAGGGAGGTTGGTTTTTATTGGCAGAACAAGCGGCTCAAAGGTCGATCGCCGATTTGCCTTTTGACAACAAAGGTGCGCTGTTAGTTTTAGCTCGGATTGCTGAGGCGAGACACGATTTTGCTACTGCTTTGCGCTTTGCTAAACAGGCGGGTTCTGATAATGAAGATGCGATCGCCCTTTCAGTTACATCTCACTTAGCGATGGGTAAAGTGAGCGAGGCAAATGCAGCCGCAGAAGCCTTAGTTAACCGGATTCCTAACTTGGGTTCTCTCACTTTGAGAGCTTTAGCGAGAGAGTCTCAGGGCCGAGATGCTGAGGTTTTGCAGGATTACCGGCAAGCAATGGCGGCGGAGGAACCGGGAGAGGTTGCTGGTTCGGCGCGGGCCCGATCGCTCTTGGGTCGATTTTACGCGCGTCGCGGGCAGTTTGTGCAGGCGAAAGCGCTGTTTTTGGAGGCGCTGCGGTTGGTGCCGCGATACCCGCTGGCGCTGATTTATTTGGCGGATTTGGAGACGCGGCAGGGCAATTATCGGGAGGCGGAAGGCTATTACAGCAAGGTTTCTGCGTATTCTGGCCCGGTTGCGACTGTGTTCGATCGCATTGTCGATCGCGGTATGGCGAGGGTGAAGGATTTGCAGGGTGATGCGATCGAATCCCGGCGACTTCGCGACAAAGCAGAAGCAGGGCTGCGACAGGAACAGGTTTCTGGAGCTCGCGGTTTCGGACACCGGCGCGATTTGGCAAGTTTGCTGCTGGAAAAAGGTCGATCGCAGGATGTTGCGGAAGCGCTGGTGTTAATGCAGGATGAGGTGAAAATTCGGCGGGATGCTGTGACGTTGGATACTTTGGCTTGGGCGCTTTCCGCCGCTGGGGAATGGCAAAAGGCCGATCGAGTGATGGCCGAAATAGTGCGATCGGGCATTCGGGATGCGGGTATGTTTTACCGGGCTGCTGCGATCGCCCGTACTTTAGGTAAGGATGCTGAATCTCGCGCTTATTTTCAAAAGTCCAAGGAAATTGACCCGAATTTTGACGATCGATCTCGCCAAGCATTAGGTTTGGGAAGTTATGAATTTTGAGATTAGCTAATAGCAGCCATTCGGCAAAGTTCGCTATTCCGTCAATCCGCCAGGGGTTTCAACCCCTGGCTAAAAGCTTAAGTCCTGTCAAGAGGACTAAAAGATTTCACTAAAAAGTAAAAAATCTTTTAGTCGGTTGAAACCGACTTTCGCTATGAGACAGGGGTTTCAACCCCTGGCGGACTGTGAGACTCACGAAAAGATTGATCGCCTCAAAAATCCCAACAAACACAAATAATTCACAAACAAATTACCTAAAAACGAAGGTATTTATGCACTATAAGTTGAACCAATTACTAAGGTTTTTCCTCCTATTCTTCCTGACACTTTCCTTGTTACTAACAACCTCAACCAGACCAGTTTACTCGCACTGGTCAGACTTATCCGTAGCAGAAATAGTAGTCAAAGATTTGCAAACCGAAATAACATTAACTTTCCCAACCGGTTTAACAAACTTCGCCGACGACAATCGAGACAGCCAGCTACAACCTGCTGAAGTTCGCAAGCACCAAACACAGCTAGAAAAGTTTTTTAGCCAACAAATCCGCATCGCCAACAGTAGCAATATTCAAGGCTCCGTAGCAGTAAACCCGCTAGAAATAGCAGCTAAAACCGCCATTTCAATCCAGCAGCCGAATACCCACAGCACCTTAATTTTAGACTACACCTGGCCCGCACCTTCTCAAGATAAAACCCCCGCTTTGCCTGACTCAATTTCCATCTCCAAACCAGAGAAATTGCGGATTAATTACAATCTGTTTTTGCCCGAAGTTTCGACAGCTAGCTGCCAAGCCACGATTGTGCAAGCGGGTGCTGTAAAAAGCTTTGTATTTACGCCGCAAAACCGCGACTTTTTGTTAGCCGGAAATGAATCTCTCTGGGATTCAGGTTGGAGTTTTTTACTAGCAATAGCGGGAGCATTTGCTTGGGGATGCGTGCACGCGATGTCGCCCGGACACGGAAAAACCATAGTCGGCGCTTATTTAGTGGGTTCGCGGGCTACTCCCCTACACGCTTTATTTCTAGCAGCAACCACTACAATTACTCACACTGCCGGCGTGTTTGCGGTGGGCGGAATTACTTTGTTTGCTTCTAACTTAATTGATCCAGAAAAATTAGATCCTTGGCTAAGTTTAATCTCGGGTTTATTAGTGGCCTTCATCGGGCTAAATTTACTATTAAAAAAACTCAAGACTAGGTTAGTCGTGAAAACTGAATTTATCAAAAAAATTAAGACTAAATTTTTCAATAAAAACTGTTTTTTAAGAACGGAACTCCTTAATATAAACCGTGAGGAACCAGTAAACCTTTTAAATAGAGGAAGTTGGGAGAGAGAATTTACACCTGTAAAACCAGATATATCTCACCACTACCACCATCACGGAGACGGCCGGATTCATTCGCATTTGCCTCCTGGTGCTGACGGTTCTGCTATTACTTGGAAAAGCTTATTAGCGTTGGGGATTTCCGGCGGTTTGTTGCCTTGTCCTTCCGCTTTGGTGATGCTGTTGAGTGCATCGGCTTTGGGCAATGTTGCTTTGGGGATGACGTTAGTTGTAGCGTTTAGTTTGGGATTGGCTTTAGTGCTGAGTGCGATCGGATTAATCTTAGTTTATGCCAAACGAAATTTTGATAAACTGCCCAAACAGATCACAGCAGTCAAATTTATGCCGGCGATTAGCGCGATGTTTGTAATGTTATTGGGGTTGGGAATTACCGGACAGGCGATGTTGAAAATATTGGCTGCCAATCAATGGGTAGTTGGCAATGGATAAGCATAAAATTAGGACTCTCCCTCCTAACTACAAACTTACGAATAAGTCGGATTTGAGATACCCGATTTCTTGAAGAAGCCGGGTATCTGGGTATTCTGTTTTTTAGCCGTTGCTCACTTATCAGGCCGCACTATGTTTATTAATAATTTCGGCTAAATCCGGTACTCCGTTTTCCACGTAAGTCTTAGCTGAGGGGCGGAGTTTGGCATAGGCACCTTTAACCATCGATCTTGTGCTTTTCTCGACCCTTTTGTCACTTATCTGGAGCAATTCGTCTGCTACTTCACCTTTTCTTTGGGCTAGATATTCTACTGGGTTGCCATTGTTTACGGCTTCAGTCCACATCGGATCGAGTGCGATCGAGATTTCTGGCAGAAGTTGATCGAGGACTTGGGCGCAATAGTCAGCCCGTATCCCCTTGACAGTAGAGTAGGCAGCTTTAAGAGCCAAACCACCCAATCCCGGCGCTGCTGCAACTTGTTGGTCTATCAACTTTACACAGTCATCAACAAAAGTTTCTCTGTGGTTTTCATTCAAGAGAATATCGCTAAGTCCCATTTTCACTTTCCTTGATTTAATAGTCAATGTGCTTATACCAATTTTTTATGCGGCTGCATAGAATCCGATCACCCTGGCGCCCCCCTTAATAAGGGGGGAACAAGATTCTTATCAAAGTCCCCCTTCTTAAGGGGGATTTAGGGGGATCGAGATATGTGCAACTTTACAATAAATTGGTATTATTAGCTTCGATCTCAATCTGACATCATATATCTATTTTGAGCCATTACTCAAGGTTTCCCAAGTTTTTTAAGGTTTAAAAGTCTTTACTTGACAAGTTGATGTTGAGATTTGTCTAGTAGTATGTTATAGGAATTAATGTTCAATCTGCTACTCATTATTGACCTACGGTTTGTAGTAAGGGCTTTAGTCCTTATTAGGTGAGATTAATGAGGACTAAAGTCCTGACTACAAACTGATGAGTTGTGAACAGCCACATAGAAAAGAGGACAGCTCGAAAAAAATATTAGAAAGGCTCTGCCTAAGTCCGATCGCATTTGCACGTATGAGCTGGCACGTATCATTAGGATTGGACATTCGGCTGGATGCCTGCAGGTACTGCAACGATCGGAAGTTTCTGGGTTTGAGCCGGCCGATCGCTCGATCGCAATACCAAATTTTTCGGTAACGGCGCGGAAGTGCTGAGTCCGGGAAATATTTGAAGCGATAAGGTTAAGCCGGCAGCTAATAATAGTTTTTCTAACATGGCATTGTCTCCCATACATACGCCCTAGGGCATAATTCCTCTTACACCTACAACATATAAACATCCTCAGTCCCTTGGTGCGATCGCACGGGCATAGTTTAAGTGACATCTATCACCACTGAGCAGGGGGTGATGGGAATAGGGGGTGTGGGGATAGGGGGGTGATGGGAATAGGGGGTGTGGGGAAGATTGGGAAATCTTGACTCGCACTTCTGGCGTCAACATCCGTTGAACGTGTTAAATCCTATACACGGCGCATTGCCAAACTTCCCTAAAAATCAAGAATTGTCCTAGAGAAAGAAGCCGTTGAGTCTCTCTCAAAGGTAGAATTAGCGCGTAGAAGTTATTTGACACAGCGGAGGTACCGACAATATGCTTGCATACTTTCTGGCGTTAGCGGTCGGTCTAGGCAGCTTCAGTATTTACATGGCGGCCTTCTTTTTTCCAGAAGTACACCGCAAAAGTGATTTTACCTGGAGCGGGGTAGGGCTTTTTTATGCGTTAATTTTATGGGCTTGTGCGGGACGAATTACTGGTGCTCTCCTGCTTGGTCAAATGGCGGGCGTGGCGATGTTGGGCTGGTTTGCCTGGGAAACTCTGACTTTGCGCCGGCAGGTGACACCGGTTGCTGAGCAAACGCCGATTCCTCAGTCGGCGAATTTGGCTGCAGGAGGCGTGCCGTTTGCTGGCTTGTTTGCCAAGAAAAAAGAACCCGCAGCAGCGAAAAAACCTAAGTTTGTTCGATCGCCCAAACCGAAAACTGATGTGGTTCCAGCACCCACTCTGGATAAGGGCGAGGTAAAGCTAGAGGAACAACCGGCGATTCCCCCCATAGTTGAAAGTATTGCTGAAAGTGCGATCGCCCCAGACTTGAAAATTCCCGACTCGAAACCACCTGCAATTGCAGAAATACCCGTCTTTTCAGTCGAAACTCCTGCTGCTGAAACTTCACCAACCCCAGCAGAATTAGCCAGCAGCTTCACTCCTCTACCTCTACCTCTAGAAATTTCAGAAATAGCCGTTGCACCAAGTGTGGAGCCAGCAGAGGCTCAGCCAGAGCCTCAACAGCAGCCAGAAGCCGATGATTTTGACGAGGAAACAGAATGGAGGACAGCCGTTAAAGAGTCGCAGGCGGCAGCGGCAGCGGCGGCGGCCCCAACGGCGGCCCCAAATCCTCCTACTCCTCCTAAACCAGCTAAAAAAGCCGGCGGTTTCGGTAGTCTGTTTGACAATATCAAAAATAGTCTCGGCGGTATGTTGGGACGGGGTGCGGGTAAAAACAAGTCTGATGCAACTCCCCAGACGCCAAAACCTTCCGTGACTCCAGAATCGATCGCACCTGAATCTCAAATAACGGCAACTCCTGCACCGGGTATCGACCAAATTCTCGAATCCGAATTAGCCCAGGCGGCTGCGGAGGTGGCAGCCGAAACCAGCAACACTGTTGTGGAAACCAGCCTTGGAGTGCCGTTTCCCACCAATGTTGAAGCAATGGCCGAGTTGATGGCTACAGAAACCGCGAGTTCTGACACAATAGGGGACGGGACGATCGAAGATCGATCGTCCGCTGAAATTCAGACACCTCTGGCTGCAGTTGGTGAACCGGAAGCAGAAGCCCCGGCTGTATCTCTGGAAACCCAGACACCGCTGGCTGCAGTTGATGAACCGGAAGCAGCAGCAGGCGTACCGGAAGCAGAAGCCCCTGCTGTATCTCTGGAAATGACTGTGGTGGAAATGGCAGCGCCTGTAGAGATAGAAGTACCGGGAGAACCTGGGTTGAGCGTGCAGGTGGAAACGGTTTCAGTATCAGTGATCTCGATCGAATCCACAGATAAAACACCATCTTCTGAGGGAGAACAACCGGAATTGATTCGCCCGAATCCCCCCCCTTCCATAGATAAAACACCATCTTCTGAGGGAGAACAACCGGAATTGATTCGCCCGAATCCCCCCCCTTCGGAGCTAGTAGAAGCTGCTCGTGCGGCCGATGAATCCAAGTCTGAGAATGTATCCGGCGAAGATAAGCCGTCATCTTGAGGCAGAAAACAAAAGGTAGAAACCAGAATTTTTTTTTATTCTGCCTTCTGCCTTCTGCCTTCTTACTTCTTACTTCTTACTTCTTACTTTTTTCTTCTTACTTCTTACTTCTTACTTCTTACTTTTTTCTTCTGCCTTCTTCCCTCTTCCCTTTGCCTTCTGCCCTCTGCCTTCTGCCTTCTGCCTTCTTCCCTCTTCCTTCTTCGGACTGACATCCGTTACATCCGTTACATCCGTTACATCCGTTACATCCGTTACATCCGTTACAGAATCCGTTGCCGAACTTCCCTCTTCCTTCTCCCTTAATATTATGAAAGCAATTATGGTCGTGGGAACAACATCTCACGCAGGGAAATCATTACTCGTTGCAGCTTTGTGTAGAATCTTTAAGCGGCGAGGCTGGCGGGTAACTCCGTTTAAAGGTCAGAATATGGCCCTGAATTCCTATGTCACAGCGGCCGGCGGAGAGATTGGTTACGCTCAAGCAGTGCAAGCTTGGGCTGCGGGCGTCGCACCTTGGGTAGAAATGAATCCGATTTTGCTCAAGCCACAAGGAGACATGACTTCTCAATTGATTGTCAAGGGCCGGGCGATCGCCAATGTGCGAGCATCTCAATATTATGAACAGTATTTCGATATAGGCTGGCAAGCTATTCGGGACTCTTTAGAATTTCTCAAGCAAGAATTTGACATGATTGTGTGTGAGGGAGCCGGCAGCCCTGCTGAGATTAATCTCAAACACCGCGATTTAACAAATATGCGGGTAGCTAAATATTTAAAAGCTCGAACTTTGCTAGTAGTTGATATCGATCGCGGCGGTGCTTTTGCTCACATTATCGGTACTTTGGAATTGCTCGATCCAGACGAACGAGCTTTAATTAAAGGATTCATTATTAATAAGTTCCGAGGGCAAAAATCGATATTAGATCCGGGCCTGACTTGGCTAGAAGAAAGGACGGGAATCCCGGTAGTGGGCGTGATTCCTTGGATAGACGAAGTGTTTCCCTCAGAAGATTCTCTCGATTTGCTCGATCGGCGTTCTCCCAATTCTCAAACCGACATAAATATTTCAGTCATCCGCCTGCCCCGAATTTCCAATTTTACCGACTTTGACCCCCTGGAGTCGGAAACTACCGTCACAGTCAAATATGTCAGCCCAAAAGACCATTTAGGCCATCCAGACGCCGTGATTTTACCAGGCTCTAAAACTACAATTTCCGATTTACAGGTGCTGCGCCAAACAGGTATGGCAAAAGCTCTTCAAAATTATTTAGTAGCTGGCGGTACAGTCATGGGAGTTTGCGGCGGCTTTCAGATGCTGGGACAAAGTATCACCGATAAAGAAGGCATTGAGGGAGAAAAGGGAGAATTTCCAGGATTAGGATTGCTGCCTTTGAAAACTGCGATGGCACCGAACAAAATTGCCCGCCAACGAATCGTAACATCTAACTATCCTCAACCGGGTTTGCCAGTTTCCGGTTACGAAATTCATCAAGGAAAAACGCAAATCCTAGAGTCAGATTTGACTCAACCGCTATTTGACGATGCTAGTTTAGGCATTGTCAATACTTCTCAATCAATTTGGGGTACATACCTGCACGGCATCTTTGACAACGGAGCTTGGCGGCGAGCTTGGTTAAATCACTTGCGGCAGCAGCGGGGACTCCGCGCATTGCCTACAGGTATTCCTAATTACCGAGAACACCGAGAAACTCTGTTAGACTCTCTAGCAGATACTGTGGAAAAGCATTTAGATATAAAGCATATTTTAGGTTAATTAGTTAACTGTTGACAGTTGACAGTTGACAGTTGACAGTTGACAGTTGACAGTTGACAGTTGACAGTTGACAGTTGACAGTTGACA
>NZ_JAUBOS010000126.1:0-4460 GCF_036700365.1 Microcoleus sp. w2-18bC1 | reverse complement strand
GCCGGATGCGGGGAAACCAGCACGTCCGGATCTAACTGAGAGGTGCGGAGGATAATACCTCCCATCGACTCAAACAAGTTACGAGATTATTAATAAACTTAGGGGTTAACACCTCAAATTCAAATTCCCATCCCCCCAACCTCAACCACCCCAGGCCATCCACCCCAAATTCTATGATGCGACTGTCTGATTCTGATTTGACAATATCTGTTTTAGCCGTAACCCACCACAAGATGGAAGAACGAGAAAATTTTCCAGAGTTTGACTCTTATCCCGTCTCCGCCGATCGACAATGGAGCAACGTCCCAGACCCAGAAATGGATAAATACCCCACAACTCCAGCACCAGACTGGAACAATGGCAAAAGCCAAGAACCCGAAGCAATCCCCCCGGTTCCCACACCAGAGCCAGCAGCAGAACTCTCCGAAGCAGTAGCCGAAATTCCCGAAAAACAAACGGGATTTCTGCCAGTGCTCAAAAACCCAAATTTTCTAGCATTGTGGAGTGGGCAAGTTTTTTCCCAACTAGCAGATAAAGTTTATCTCGTACTGACGATCGCCCTCGTGGCGAGCCGCTTTCAAGCGCCAGATCAAACCATCAGTAGGTGGGTATCAGCAATCATGATCGCCTTTACCATTCCCGCAGTGCTGTTCGGGGCCGCTGCGGGCGTGTATGTCGATCGCTGGTCGAAAAAAGCAGTGCTCGTCGCCACAAACCTGCTGCGGGGAGCCTTTGTGTTAACCTTGCCCGTGCTGCTGTGGCTCTCCGACGGGTGGGAACTTGGTCAACTGCCGCTCGGATTCTGCTTGCTGCTGCTAGTAACATTCCTAGTCTCGACTCTAACTCAATTTTTCGCCCCAGCAGAACAGTCAGTGATTCCCCTAATTGTGGAACGCCGCCACCTGCTATCAGCAAACTCCCTCTACACCACAACCATGATGGGGTCGGTGATTATTGGCTTCGCAGTCGGAGAACCCTTACTAGCTTTAGCCGACACCCTATTTTCCAACCTCGGCGGCGGACTCGGCATCGGCAAAGAATTAGTAGTAGGCGGAAGTTACGCCTTCGCCGGAGTGCTGTTGCTGTCGATGAAAACAGGCGAAAAAAACGAAGTCGAACACGAACCGCCGCACCCCCTAGCAGATTTGCGAGACGGCCTGCGTTACATCAACGATCAACCGAAAGTCCGCAATGCTTTAATTCAACTAATTATTCTATTTTCCATTTTTGCAGCCTTGGCAGTTCTAGCAGTTCGGCTGGCGGAAATTCTCCCAGGTATGAAAGCATCACAATTTGGCTTTTTGCTGGCGGCGGTGGGCGTTGGCATGGCTGCTGGGGCAACGACAGTCGGCTATCTTGGCCATAAATTTTCTCACTCCCAACTGAGTTTAATCGGCTCGATTGGCATGGCACTTGCTCTGATGGGTCTTTCTGCATTTACCCACCATTTGTGGCTGTCGGTGCTGTTCATTACCTTGTTGGGTTTATTTGCCTCATTGGTGGGAGTGCCGATGCAGACTACAATTCAAGCAGAAACTCCAGAAGAAATGCGGGGAAAAGTCTTCGGACTGCAAAACAATGCCACTAATATTGCTTTGAGTTTACCGTTGGCTTTGGCCGGGGTAGCCGAAACATTTCTGGGCTTGCCGACAGTATTTTTGGCTTTAGCAGGATTAGCGATGGCTGGGGGTGTCTTAACCTGGTATATTTTCCGTAGCACAAATAGCAAAGTCGATCGAACCTAAAAAATAACAAACTCTGATTTACTGGAATGCACATCGCTTGGCTAGGAAAAAAATCACCTTTTTGCGGTAACGTCACTTACTCCAGGGAAGTCACCAACGCACTATTAGACCGGGGATACCAGGTCAGTTTCCTGCACTTTGCCCAAGAGGCGGACTCACTGGACAGGAACAATACGGGGTGGAGTATGGCAAATGGTTCATGGGGAAAGGGAATTACTCAAACCTCATATACCACTTCTCTCTCGTCCGCGAGTTGCAACGAAGTCTCTTTACCCTGTCACTACAAATCGCAAATTTATACGATTCCCACTCTCAAGTCCCGCACAGTGCTGATGAAATCTCTGCGGCGGCTGAAACCAGATGTTGTTCACGCTTCCCTGACGCTTTCGCCTTTAGACTTTCTGCTGCCGGAAATTTGTCAAGAATTGAATTTGCCTCTGGTGGCGACTTTTCACCCGCCGTTCGATCGCAAATTGCGAAATTTGACATCGGGAACCCAACACCTGATGTATCAACTGTACGCTCCGTTTTTGGCGAACTACGACTCGACGATCGTTTTTTCTCAGATTCAGCGGGATATATTGGTGAAGTTGGGAGTGCCACAGGAACGGGTGGCTGTGATTCCCAACGGTGTGGATGCTGTTAAATATTCTCCAGGGCCTTCGGGGTTGAAGTCGGAATTAAAGGCCGATCGAGTTTTTGTTTACCAAGGCCGCATTGCCCAAGAGAAAAATGTCGAGTCGATGCTCAAGGCCTGGAAACACTGTAATTTTGGCCCTGGGAACGTATTGGCGATCGTAGGCGACGGGCCCCTAGCCGCCTCGCTGCAACTGTTTTACGGCGAAGATGATGGCATTGTGTGGCTCGGATTTGTTGCCGAGGAGGAACGCCGGATCGAAATTCTGCGGGGTGCAGACGTATTTATTTTGCCTTCTTTGGTGGAGGGACTGTCGCTGTCGCTCCTGGAAGCGATGGCCTGCGGTTTAGCTTGTTTGGCAACCGATGCCGGTGCTGACGGCGAGGCCTTGGAGGAAGGCGCGGGGATAGTTTTGAATACTCAGCGGGTACGAAGTCAGTTGCAAACCTTGCTGCCGCTGTTTTGCGATCATCCTGAGTTGGGAATGCTGCTTGGTCAAAAAGCACGCCAACGGGCGATGGAGCGATACACTCTCAGTCAGAATATTACTGAGTTGGAAAAGCTGTATGCAGAGGTTTTGCAAAAGCAGCGCGTACTAATTCGGGGTTTAGCATGAATGTTTTGATTGCTCGTTGCCGGGCTAGAGCCTGGGAACGCAGATCCGGAGGCTCTGCCTCCTCCTTTGGCTCAAGCGAGGCTCTTTTACTCGTTACCAGGCTGGAGCCTGGGAACCAGTTAAGGGAGAGCCTCGCAACCAGTTAACGACACCTTTCGGCAAGCGCCTGGGAACCAGTCATTCCTCCCCAATCTAAAATCCAAAATCTCAAATCCAAAATCGCCTACCCTCCAGGGCGCAAATAATCCAAAAGTCGATCGCCCGAATCGGCCCGAATCAAAGCAACCACAACATCCGGCAAACTTCCCAAACTCGGATAAACAAAATAACGCGGTTCCCACCGCGGCCCAAACTTATCTTTAAAACTGTGCAATCCCTTAAAATTATAAAACTTGCTCAAGTGTTCCGAAAGATAAATCAAAACCTTTTCCAACCGCCCACATTTCTCAGATTCTCCCACTCCCGCCAAAGCAGACAAACCCAAATCAAATTCTTCATATCCCAATTCTTGACAATGCTGCAACATCGAAGCAAACAAACACTCCATCGTGCCATTTTCCACCTCAGTGCGACGCCGCATTAAATCAACTCCAACTACTCCATCTCCGGCCGATATCATATTAGCAAAAGCACTAATTATACCGTCGGGAGTGTGGATGGCTGCGACGCGAGTTTCCCGCAAATATGCCACGTCAAACCAACCCACCGAAAATTTTTTTTCCGCACCCTGAACCATTTGCAGCCACTCTTCGCTCACGAGTTTCATTTGCCGCATCAATTCGGAACTTAAAGGAGGTTCGTAAAATTCGATTTGATAACCGGCTTTTGTAAGTCTGTTGATAGCAGTTCTCAAGTTTTGATTGCTCTTGCCTTTGAGAGTAAAAGTTTCGAGATTAACAATAGCTTCTTCGCCAATTTGCACCACTCGAAAACCGAGAGTAGAATACATTTCTAGATCCTGGAGCAAAGTTTGATAAAATGCTGGATACCAATCATTGCGATAGCAAAATTCTTGAAACCCTAGAATTGATTCTTTGCGGTCTTCAGCAGGCCCGATGGGGTCTCCCAAAGCGATCGCACCTCTACCTTTCGGCACATAGGCGATCGTACTTTTTCCCGAAGGACTAAAATAATAAGATTTATCCGGAAGCAACGCCAGTCTCGCTAGCGTTGTCCGCCCGTATTTTGCTACAACTTCTTGAGCTTTATTCCGTTCCGAAATACTTGCCGAATTTCGCAGCAGCACCGGCCGCAGCAGCATTAAAAGTGCGTAACCAAGCGTTACCGTACCTACAGCATAAATCGAATCGGCAAAAAAGTTAGCAAACCGAGTTTGCGGAACCAACCCCGCATTGTCCGCCGTAAAAAACATGGCAAAAGTCTGGAACCCACATTCCGCAGATGTGTGTGGAATTTTTTTATCAGTTGTGAAAAGTTGGAGTCAAAAAGTTTTTCCGTTTAA